>NZ_LEKF01000049.1:0-7162 GCF_001029595.1 Pseudomonas sp. ARP3 | reverse complement strand
GGGGTTGTACGCCGGAATCCCAGAAATTTCCGTCAGCCCAGCTCCAGTCCCGCCACGAGCGCATCCAGGTCGATGAACTTGCCGTCAGTCTGGAATGTGTAATGCCCGTTCAGCAGGATGTGCCGCCAGGCCGCTGGCGACATCTGCGTGATCAACGCCAGCGCCTTGGCATTGCCAGCTGCCTCGTACTTCGTCAGCAGCAGGGACAGGATCGCCGAGTTGTAGAAGATGATCGCGTTGCCGATCAGCCTGGCGCACTGGTTGCTGATCTCGATTTCGATGTCGGTGCGGCCGGTCAATTCCTTCTTCCCACCGACTTGGGCGATGGTCGAGCGTAGCTGGTGATAGGACTCAATGCGGTTCTGCGAGCGGTGAACATTACGCTCCAGTTGCGGGTCGCGCAGGTAGCGCAGTGTGTAGATACTGCGGATGAGCTTGTCGAACTCGAAGATTGCGCGCCGCGTCGGGTTCGGCGCCGTATAGGTGCACAGCTTGCGGATCAGCGTGCCCTGCGTCATTTCCTTCAGGCCCAGTGTGGCGACGATTCGGTCGATGTTCGCCTTCTCACCGACGATGAGTTGCCGGTCGATCTGGCCAGCCGGCCGGATCAGGCATTTCTCGTACAATGCCAGATCATCGGCGCAATACAGCTCCTGCAACTGGTCGTCGAGGTCGGTGAAGCGCGGCTCGAAACGAAGTCCGAACCAGTGCAGGATGGCGAAGTTGGCCTTGTTGATGCTGTGCATGTCGCCGGTGATCGCGCTCGGCACGATGTCCGACGTGTTGCGGTACCAGATGTCGAACACGTGGTGAGCCTCGTACTCGTGTGCGCCTATCAGGTAGCCGTTCAACGGCACGTGATTGCACAGCAGCGTGTAGGCGACGACGCCCTTGCCGCGGCCGAAATATTTGCGCGAGTAGCGCGCCTTCACAGTTGGTCGCTCGACGCCGAATTTCTGCCCATCAACGGCACCGTACAACGAATCGAGGTCGAACGAGTAATGCGGGAAGATCGGCAGTGCGGCGATGGCGTTGCTGATGCAATCGTTGGCCACAAGTAGCGTCGCCTGGCGCAGGTACTGCTGGTAGGTACTCTCCAGGACGTGGTACGGGATGTCGCTGGTACGTGCCATAACCTGGTTGCCGTGGTTCATGGCTTGGGCAATGATCACCGCCATCAGACTGTCGGCGTCGGCTACCTTCTTCGCATAGCGTGGCTGCAATGGTGTCAGCGCCGACAGGAACTGGCACTGGCCGTTGACGAAGCGAAACACGTCGGCGACATCGCAGTATGGCAGTTGCTCGTAGAGAGCTTGCTCGCGCGCCTTCTGGTTCTCCCCCTTGGGCTTGCGCCAGGTCAGTCTCTGCGTGTCCTTGTCGTATTCCAGGTGCGTCAGCTTGCCCTGTTTCAGCTCGCGATTGAACGCCACCCATTGCGCACGCAACTCGGCCGCCAGTGCATCGAGCTGGGCACTGACCGGCTGCCGCAGGAAGGGGATGTCCATCTGCGCGAGCACGGCGGCTTTCTCGTCCATCGAAACCAACTCGTCGGACAAATGCCGGTGCTGCAAGCTGTCGTCAATGTAGAGCTCGCCCGCCTGGAAGCGTTTCCTGACCTGACGGTAAAGCCAGAATTCGTAACGATCGGCATGCAGGCCTGTCGGCGTGCCTTCGGCATCGAACATCAGCAGGTACGGACGCAAGCGTTTCGGCAGCGTTGCCGCCGGACATTCGTCGAGTGGCCGTTGTGATAGGCGCTGCTGCTTGGCGAACACGCTCTTGGCCCAAGTCAGCGCCGCGAGCCATGGGTTATCGGGGGCCGTGCCGGCGAAGTCGAGCGCGACGTACAGCGGCCGTAGATGGCGTCGAATGCGTTCGGCCAGGCCGTCCACCGCCTGCCAGTGCAGCGCCAGTTTGTTCAGTGGCTTGACGCTCATGCGCTGCGCCGTGTTTTGCAGCAATTCCCTGGACATGATTTTGTAGGCGCGTTGGCGCACCTCGCCGAACGGCGTCGGATCGGCCACGCTGTCGTCCACGTACAGCGACAGCAGGCGGCCAACCTGTGGCGTTTCCTGATGGCGTCGCAGCTGTTCGGCGACAAAGGACTGTTTCGCACCCGTGCGGCTCTCGTCCTCAAGTTTTTTCATGTGGAAGGCCATCGCGTCGACCAGGTTGTCGGTGAGCTGCCGGTAACGTACCCAGGCATAGCACAGCAGGTAGAGCCGGGTCTGCTCCGCCTTCAGGTGGCGCAGGTCATGGACGGTATAGAAGTTCGCCAAGCTCGCGTAGTACAGCAGGTTCTGCTGCGAGATGCCGAGCTTGGGCAGCAGCGCCTTGGCGATCCCGTGCAAGGACTTCAGCGTGGCGCGCTTCTCGCGCTCCCCTGCCATCTGACGCCAGCCGAAATCTTTAGCGTCCTGCTTGAGCGCTGCCAGTTGAGACAGGGTGTCGTCACGCACCAGGAGCTGGCCCAGCGCAGCTTTGGCCGATTCGTCCAACACTTCTGCCAGCAAGCCGCCCAAGCGCCTGCGTTCGGTGGACAGGGCTTCACTGACCAGCTCTTGTAAGGTGGTGTGGCCGGGCCGGATGATTTTGTGCTCGCTGAGCCAAACGATCAGTTCGGCGGCCACGAATCCTGGCATTACGTCGCGCCGCACGATCTGTTCAGCCTGCTGTGCCAGTTGCGGCAGGAAGCTAGCCGCCCACGACCGGTAGCCGAACAGTTCGGCGATCTGACCCCTCTGGCTGTAGTGCTCATGCTTGGTGATCGCCTTGCGTTCGAACGCTTCGCCGTGGAAATAGCGACTCAGCACGAAGGCGCAATCGTCCTCGACCTCATGCCAATCGAAGCGGAAGAAAGCATGCTTGGCCTTGAAGTAGCCGATCTGCAAGACGCAATAGACTTGGGCCTGCAGGCTAGGCCGGCTGCTGGCGAACGCCAGTTCAGATTCGGTCAACGCCAGGTATTCCAGCCGCTGAGCATCGTCGAAGTCCGGTAGGCCGTACAAGGCTTCCTGCTCTGCGTCAGAAAAGACGGTGAGTAGCTTATTCTTGTTGCTCATCGACCGTCCTTCCCGCACCACGCCAACCTGCTCGCGTCAATGTTTCGATCAACGTAGTGCGCTTGACATTGAAGTTGCGGCACACCGCCGCCTTAGACATGCCGCCATCGAGCGCGGCGACGATGGCGTCCAGCTTCTCACCAGTGATCGCCTGCGGCCGGCCGCCGATCCGGCCGCGTTTGCGTGCGGCGGCCAAGCCCGCGACGACGCGCTCCTGAATCAAGGCGCGCTCGTACTGCGCGAGCGCACCGAACACCTGGAACAGGAATTCGCCCGAGGGCGTCGTAGTGTCCAGGTTCTCTGTCAGCGAGCGGAACGCCACCCGCTTGTCCTTGAGCGAAGTCACAATGGCGAGCAGGTGCGACAGCGAGCGACCGAGCCGGTCGAGTTTCCACACCACCAGCACATCGCCGGCTCGAACGAACTCAAGCGCCCGCGCCAAGCCGGCACGGTCATCCTTCGCGCCAGAGGCACGATCCTCAAACAGGTGACGCGGATCGACGCCGGCGGCGAGCAGCGCGTCGCGCTGCAAGTCCGTGCTCTGGCGGTCGGAGTCCGACGACACGCGCATGTAGCCAACCAACATAGGCGGATAACCATCAAAAACAGGTTTCCGCATAATAGTGAATAGCGATAGAGTTTTCCGTACATTTTTGAGGGGGTGTTGCACAGGTAGCACAGCGGCGGCTGACAGCCTGTCGCAAAACAAATGTTTTACGACACCTCCTTGAGGTTGCCGCGTTTACATCATTACCTGAACAGGTATAAAATTCCGTCATGACAAACAAAGAAAAACCGCTCGAATGGATCGCGAGCAGCCACAAGGATTTGATGGCGTTGCCGTCCGACGTGCGTCGCCGTTTCGGTTACGCGCTCTCGTTGGCGCAGATAGGCGATCAGGATGACGCAGCAAAGGTGCTCAAGGGGTTCGGTGGTGCCGGCGTGCTGGAGGTCGTCGAAGACGATGCCGGCGGCACCTATCGAGCGGTATACACGGTCAAGTTTGCGGAAGCGGTGTTCGTCCTGCACTGCTTCCAGAAGAAGAGCAAGAGCGGAATCGCCACGCCAAAGGCCGACATGGACATCATCCGCGCTCGGCTGAAGGTGGCCGAGGTATTGGCACAGGAGCTACGAAATGCAAAAACGAATCATTGAAGGCGTCGAGGTTCAGCGCAGCTCGGGCAACGTCTTTGCCGACCTTGGACTGCCTGACGCTGAAAAGCTCAAGATCAAGACCGGCCTGGTGGTCGAGATCAGGAGGGCCATGCGCGCCCTTGGGCTGACTCAACAAGCGGCGGCCAAACGCATGGGCATCCCGCAACCGAAGGTGTCGGGCATGATGCGCGGCGACTTCACCAATCTATCCGAACGCAAGCTGATGGATTGTCTGAATCGCCTCGGCTACGACATCGAAATCAAGGTACGGCCAGCAGCCGAGCCGATCGGGCATCTAACGCTCGCAACCGCTTAATCGGAGCTCTCCTGATGGCAGCCCGCATCACCGACGACGAATGGGACGAACTGACTCCCGAGAATTTCGATACCACGGCACTGCTGCGTGCAGTCGATGCCGTGGACGTGCTGCGCGGCGATTTGAATGACAGCGCAGACGGCGCACCTCCGCAACTGCGCACCGACCTGTTGAAGCTGCATCAACTGGCAATGGCCGCGTTCAACGAGGGATCACGCAGCCGAGTGGCTGAGCTATTTGATCTCGCCGTGGATCTTCAGGATCAGGTTGATCATCTGATGACCTCGCTGGAACAAGTGCAAGAAACCCTGTCCCGGTTGACGGCGCTCTACCCAGAAAGCCTGTCCTGAATGTTCTTGGAGACAACCACATCATGAGCCGCAGCCGCCGCAAAACGCCCATCGTTGGGCACACGACCTGCCGTAGCGAGCGCGAGGACAAGAAACTCTGGCATCAGCGCTGGCGAACCCACGAGCGCACCGCGCTGGCCAGCGCGTCGCCGAAAGCTCTATGCGCCCATCTGCCTCTACTGGAAAACCAGGTCAGCAACGTCTGGTCGATGGGTAAGGATGGCCGCTCCTACTGGCCCATCAAGCGCCAGGCCGCCACGGCGGATCGCATTGCCAACCACAAGGGACGCAATCCGCAAGAGCGCGCCTCCCTGAAAAAGCGTCTGCTGCGCAAGTGGATGAGCAAATGAACCTGTCCACCATCGAGGCGCTGGCTATCGCTTGGGCGCGAATCGCTGAAGAAGCAGAACTCCCAGCCGGCTACGAGGGCACGGCGACGCCAGAGGCGCATCGGGCCTGCGAGGTGATCCAGGAGCGGATTCGAGAGCACGTCGTCGCCACCAATGACATGCGGCTGTTCGGCCTGCTGCACCTGCTTGGGCAGGCGTCGCTGCGCATGGAGCAAGCGCTGTGGCCGGAAGAATATGCGCGGATGACCCGCGAGGTCGAGGAAGCTCTCCGAGAGGCCGACGACCCCAACGCCAAGTCGTACACCCACGAAGAAGTCATGCAGGCGATGCAGGAACGCATCGACCGAGCGCGAGACAAAGCCATGTTGATCGGCTGACGGAAATTTCGGCGGTTCCGGCTGATCCAAGAATCTTGGCGTGACCTTACCTCCGCTCTACCGCTGGGTGCCAGCCTCGGCGCACGCCTAACCACCCAACTCAGAAAGGAAAATAAGTTGGTAAAACGCATTCCCGTATCCGAGCTTCGTCTCGGCATGTACATCCACAAGCTCGCCGGCTCTTGGGTTCGACACCCATTCTGGCGCGGCAGCTTCCTGCTGACCGAGCCTCAGGATCTCTCTGCCATTCGAGAATGTGGCGTCGGGGAGGTCTGGGTCGACTTGGCCAAAAGCCAAGTCGACCCAGAGAGCCCAGAGAGCCCAGAGAGCCCAGAGAGCCCAGAGAGCCCAGAGAGCCCAGAGAGCCCAGAGCCCAGAGCCCAGAGCCCAGAGAATTGTCGGAGGAGCAATCTCTGCCGTCTAGTCCACTAAGCAAGAAAAGTGACGGCGCAACCTCAATGGAGAGCGAAATGTGTTATGCACGGAAACTCTGTCTTGCGGCCAAGTCCCAAGTCATGGACATGTTCCAGGAAGCCCGGCTTGGCAAGGCCGTCGACCCAAGCACGACGTTGCCGCTGGTCGGAGAAATCGCTGCCTCGGTGCTGCGCCAACCTCATGCCCTCATCAGCGTCGCACGCATCAAAACGCACGACGATTACACCTACCTGCACTCGGTTGCCGTCTGCGCCCTGATGCTATCGCTGGCCCGGCATCTCGATCTAGACGAGGAGCAAACGCGCCTGGCTGGCATCGGCGGACTGATGCACGACCTAGGCAAGGCCGCGATGCCGCTGGAAGTGCTTAACAAACCAGGCAAGCTCACCGATGCCGAGTTCGCCATCATGAAGCGCCACCCTGTGGAGGGCGCAAAGATGCTGCGCGCAGGCGGGGCCGAGCCCGGGGTGGTGGACATTGCCCTGCACCATCACGAGAAGATCGACGGAACCGGCTACCCGGATCGCTTGGCCGGTGACGCCATTTCACTCCTGGCCCGCATGGGCGCAATCTGCGACGTCTATGATGCCGTGACGTCGGAGCGAGCCTACAAAAAGCCGTGGGACCCGTCCGCGGCGATGCGGCAGATGGCCAAGTGGGAGGGCCATTTCGACAAACGCATCTTCCACGCCTTCGTCAAGGCCGTGGGCATCTACCCCGTCGGCTCCTTGGTTCGCCTGTCCTCTCAGCGTCTGGCCGTTGTCGTTGAGCCGGGAATGGAATCACTGCTGACTCCCAAGGTTCGCGTGTTCTTCTCGCTACGCTCGAGAGAGCCGATCCCGATGCAGACCATCGACCTGGCGGCCACGAGTTGCAAGGACAGTATCACTGGCCCCGAAGACCCGACGCTCTGGAACTTCAAGAACCTCGACGACTTGTGGATGGAATAGCCCCCACAAAACGACGGCCCCGTGAGGGAGCCGTTGAACATCGTCGAGCGATGCCCGTCCAGGGAGGGATGGCCGAGCTCGATTCTCCAGAAGGTAGCTGGTGACACGAGTGTTGAGCCCACCCAACTAGGGTGACGGAAATTTCTGGGGTTCCGGCTTACATCCCC
>NZ_LEKF01000048.1:0-8215 GCF_001029595.1 Pseudomonas sp. ARP3 | reverse complement strand
AGCCGCAATAGAAGAAGATGCCTTCCAGTACGCAGTAGTAGGCGACCAGGTTGCGCAGCAGTTCTTTGTCGGTGTCGACGGTGCCGGTTTCGAACTTCGGATCGGAGATCGAACGGGTGTACTTCAGTCCCCAGGCGGCTTTCTTCGCCACCGATGGGATCTCGTGGTACATGTTGAAGATCTCGCCTTCATCCATGGCCAACGATTCGATGCAGTACTGGTAGGCGTGGGTGTGGATCGCTTCTTCGAAGGCCTGGCGCAGGATGTACTGGCGGCACTCCGGGTTGGTGATCAGGCGGTACACGGCCAGCACCAGGTTGTTGGCGACCAACGAATCGGCAGTGGAGAAGAAGCCCAGGTTACGCATGACGATGCGGCGTTCGTCGTCGGTAAGGCCTTCGGGGTTTTTCCACAGAGCGATGTCGGCGGTCATGTTGACCTCTTGCGGCATCCAGTGGTTGGCGCAGCCGTCGAGGTATTTCTGCCAGGCCCAGTCGTACTTGAAGGGCACCAGTTGGTTGAGGTCGGCGCGGCAGTTGATCATGCGCTTTTCGTCGACAGCGACGCGGGCGGAGGCGCCTTCGAGTTCGGCGAGGCCTTCGGCGATGTCGAGTTTGTCCAGGGCGGCTTTGGCGCGCACGATGGCGGCGGAGTCATTGGCGGTGACGGCGCGGGCTTCAATGGCGGCGGCGGCGCCGGCACCGTCGAGGCGGTCCATGTTGGCTTCGGTGGCGTGGCCGGCGTTGGCGCCTTTGATCACCGCTGGGCCGGTGTCTTCGTTGTCGACTTCATCCCAACTCAGCATCGAAATATTCCTTCCTGGTCTGGTCTGACGGGGGTGGGCCCGTCCAAAAATTAGATGATTTGCAGGCTTCAAGGCATTGAAATACTGCGCAGAGTGTGGTCGGTGAACACCGATGTCGCACACTATGTAGTGGTCGGTTTTGTTTGTGGGCACACTATATGGTGTGTAACAGGCTTGGTCAAACTCGCCAGGCAGGATACGTCGTCGCATGCTTGTAAAGGGCTGGGCGCATCGCCTGACGGCTGCACGAGGACACGGCCAAGCAAAAAATCGACGTATAGCCTAGGCCGCATCAGTCGCCAGACTTGCCGGCACCCTCACGCAGCAGGGCTTCGAAGACACGCTGCACGCGCGGGTCGTCGCTGTGGGCCACATTAAAGCGCATCGAATCGCGATGGATCGGGTCGTAGCCGAATAACGCCCCCGGCGCCAGCACCATGCTGCGTTTCAACGCCTCCTGGGCCAGTAGTTCGCCGTTTACCCCCGGCGGTAGGCGCGCCCAGATAAACATGCCGCCTTCGTAGGCCATCGGCAGTTCACAACCACAACGCCTGAGCCATTGCTCCACGCGACCACCGGCCTCCATCAGCCGTTGCACCATGCGTTTGCGGTGCTTGGCGTAGCTGCCTTCGCTGAGCATGCGGTAGACGATCTGCTCGAACAGCTCCGAGGTCACGCCGCCGCTCATCAACTTCATATTGGTCAAGTTGGCCGCCAATTGCGGCGCGGCCACCACGTAGCTGACGCGGGTGTTGGCGCTGAGGATCTTGGAAAACCCCGACAGGTAAGTCACCTGCTCAAGACCGGCGAGGCTGGCCAGGCGTGGTGGTGGGTTGGGGTGCAGGTCGCCGTAGAGGTCATCCTCGACAATATGGCAGTGGTAATGCTGGGTCAGCTGCAGCAGGCGGAACGCTTGGCTCGGGCTGAACGAATGGCCGGTGGGGTTATGCAGCACGCTGGTGGTCAGGTACAGGTTGGGACGGTGTTCGGCCAGCAGCTGTTCCAGAGCGGTAAAGTCGAAACCGTCCGGGCGACGCTGGATGGTCACCACCTTGACCCCATGCAGCGCCAAATTGGCGTGGAAGTTGAAATAACACGGGGCATCCAGCAACACCGTATCGCCGGGGCGCGCCAGCAGGCGCATAAGCATGTCCAAGCCTTGCACGGTGTTAGGGGTGGTGATGATTTGCTCCACCGGCACCGACAATCCGTCACCGTGCAACTTGTGTTGCAGGGCCTGGCGCAGCGGTAGTAGACCGGCTGGCGTACCCAGCCCGGCGATGCGCAGCGACGGCGCGCGCACCACGCTGCGCATGGCCTGGCGGAGCGCGTCGCTGTTCAACCACGCTTCGGGCAAATGGCCGCCGCCGGGGCGCAGGTCGCCGTCGGTGGTCACCAGCGGGCGACGCAAGACGCTGAGCAGGTCCTGGGGCAGTAGGTCGACCCAGGTCGACGACGCTGGCCGCGTGCTGCCCATCGCCACAAAGTAGCCGCGGCCCTGGCTGGAGGTCAGCAGGTTGCGGCCGCGCAGACGGTCGAGGGCTTCGTTGAGGGTGAATTTGCTGACGCTCAGGGTCTGGGTCAACTCGCGCACCGATGGCAATTTGCTACCCGGTGCCCATTCGCCGTTTTCAATAGCCTGGCTGAACGCTTCGACAATCTGCTGCACCTTCGGCGTGCCGTCCACAAAGGCGATGGCGGATACAAACATTAACCTTCCTTGTCTTTGCTGGTGCTTTTACCGGTGAAGTGAGGCCGGATTAGGCATCACTTTACCTGCCTGGTGCAACGTAGCTCCTCTAGACTGCCGGCCACCTCGCTTGGATACGGCGATTTTCCCTGCAAGTGAGCAATGGATTCCGCGTTTCTTATGACGACTTATATGTGCGCATCCAGAAACCGCTGAGAGTCGAAGAGGGGGCTCAAGGCCAAGACAGTCGACTCTCCTACCCAAGGACCAGGATCATGACAACCTCATTAACGCTCTCCTCGTTTCTCTACTTTCTGTTGTTTTGTGCCACCATGACCTTCAGCCCTGGCCCCATGACCCTGCTCTTGCTGAGCCTGGGCTTGAAGGACGGCCTGCGCAGTTCGATCCCGGCGCAGATCGGCGCCAGTGTGTCGTACCTGATTTCGATCCTGATCTTTGCCGTGGGCTTCTCGGAACTGATCAAGGGCAATCTGGCCATTACTCAGACCGTCCAGTTTGTCGGCGTCGCCTACATCCTGTACCTGGCCTACAAACAGTGGACCAGCAACGGCGTGTCGATCGACAGGGCAGGAGCCGTGGAAGGTTCGCGCAGCCTGTTTGGCAAAGGCTTGCTGACTGGGTTTTCCAACCCCAAGACCATCATTATGTTCAGCGCGGTGTTCCCGCAGTTCGCCGGGGCCGGGGAGCACAGCTCGGCGGCGGACATCGCCATCCTCGGGCTGACCTTTCTGCTGCTGCAATTCGCCAGCGGCTGCTTGTATTGCTACTTCGGTCAGCGCATCAAGCATGTGCTGGAAAACCCCCAGCGCCGCGTGTTGTTGCAGCGCGCCACGGCGGTGCTGCTGTTGGGGGTCGCATTAATGCTTGCGCGGGGTTTTTCCCACTGAGCAACGCCTTTATCGGTCGTGGTGGCAATTTGCCGCCGCCCTGATAGACTCGATGCATTCCTCCAGGATTGACCCCCGCCATGCCCAGCGTCGGAGGAAAAGGACTTCCGCTCGCCATACGCCTCTACAAAACCCGTGCCTTGGGATTGGCCTTGGGCGTGGTGTGCGTGGTTTTTGCCATGTCCCCCCTGGAGCCTCCGCCGTGGATATGGGCCTGGATGCTGATCAACGCGTTTGTCTGGCCCCATGTATCGTTTCAACTGACCAAACGCGCCAGCCAGACCCTTCACAGCGAGCGCCGCCATCTGCTGTTCGACTCGTTCTGCGGAGGCTTTTGGGTCGCCGCCATGCATTTCAATCCGCTGCCCAGTGTCACCGTGCTGTCGATGATGTCCATGAACAACGTATCCATTGGCGGGCCGCGCTTTGTGTTGGCCGGCTGGCTGGCGCAGGCGCTGGGTGTCGCCATCGGGTGGTGGTGGGTGGCGCCGGGTTTTATCGCCATGACCAGCCAGACCCAGCTATATGCCTGCCTGCCGATCCTGATGCTGTACCCGTTGGTGCTCGGCTGGATCTGCTATCGCCAGGCCCAGAACCTGTCCCGCCACAAGCGCGAACTGTTGGCCCTGAGCCGTACTGACAGCTTGTCCGGGCTGCTCAACCACGGCGCGTGGAAAGATCAGTTGGAGAACGAGTTCCAGCGCTGTCGCGATGGACAGCAGGGCGCGGTGATTGCCTTGATCGACATCGATCACTTCAAACTCATCAATGACACCTACGGCCACGTGACCGGCGACATCGTGTTATGTCAGCTCAGCAAGGTACTGCGCCAGAACCTGCGCAGCACCGACCAAGCGGGGCGATATGGCGGCGATGAATTCTGCGTGATCTTGTCGGACATGCCGCTCAACCGCGCCACGCAAGCTATGGATACGCTGCGTGATCGCTTCAATGCGCTGACCTACGACCAAAACCCCACCCTGCGCGCCAGCCTGAGCATTGGCCTGGCGCCTTACCAACCGGGGCATGCCGATTCCATCAGTTGGCTCAACGACGCCGACCTAGCGTTGTACCAGGCCAAAAGCGGCGGGCGTAACCGCGTCAGCGCAGCGCAGGGGAGTTGGTTGCGGTCGGTTTAGTGGGGGTGAGAGTGGGGTGAAAAAGCAGCGCTACGCTGGCGCTCATTCCCTACGAATGAGCGCCGTAGGTTAACTCGAAACTTGAGCCTGTCGTTGTGGTGAGCAGGCTTGCCCTGCGTTGCGCTGCGTAGCAGCCCCAAACACAGACAGCACCGACACACCTGAAATACCCAACCGTCCGGGCCGGCCGCTGCGCGGCCCAGCGCGGGCAAGCTCGCTGACCACAGGGGCGGGGTAGTCAGTGAGGTAGTGGGTGTTCTTACCCTGTTGATGGGGCTTCTCGGCTGGCTTTTTGGAGGTCGTATTTCCAGCCTTGAGTTGCCAGCCTGTAAATATCCTCAAAAAAGCCTCTTGGGTTTTCCATATCGCTCCAGCCCCAAGGCAGTGTGCAGTAAAAACCAGGTACCTGGCGCAATACTGTCGAAAAATCATAGCTATCATCGCTCAGTGCAGTGTTTAACAGATCGACTAAAGATCTTCGGTGCCGATAATTCAAGTCTGTGTTTTTTTTGTCTATGATGTACTTTTTACTTATCCGCTCTCTTGTTGTGGCTTCGTTTAGGCAGGTGAATTGCATTCTATGAGTTTTGAATTGGGTGCTTAACTGCATAAATATTCCTCGTGGTGGGTTATATTTTTTTGATTGTCATAAATTAAGATTTTTTGACTCGTGCTCTTTGATTTCCTCGTTATATTTTATTAGGCAGTCTAGAAGTACTTTCATAAAATTTCTTTTGTCAAATATCTCGTCGTCAAAATATGTGTCGAAATTATGAAAAACTGATTCAAAAGATTCGTCGGTCCTCAGAAAGTAGTCAATGGTATCTATATGCCACTTACGCTCTAAGTATCCATAGGATGCGAATTCGGGTTTGGTTAGTTCATCAAATAGCTCTGAAAGTTCTTTTTCATCATTTACATTTTTTGATGTAATAAAATTCTCTCTTTCATGATCGTCTAGATTTTCAATGTTGTATGTGAAAAGAAGACTGCGCAAAATTGAGAGTCTGGGCTTATGTCTCATATCAAAATTCCGTATAAGCGGGAACGGGACGTTGGCGCAATGCCTCACATACTTAAGTCAGAAGTTATATAGGGTGCTTTTTGCGTGTCAGTTGCACTCGTATTGGAGAGCGTATAAATCGAAGTGGTGGTCCTATTTGGTGTTTATGTGAAAGTGGACATCTTCAATGCGTATTTTTTTAAATCGCATTTTAGAAGCTTCTATAATTTTTTGATTTTCGATGTTTGTATGGTAAATGAATTGAGCTGCGGCATGTGTTTCAGCTTCGTAAAACCTACATATCAGTATGTCGGTTTGAGATTCAAAGAATGAGCTGATTTTTTCCGCAGTAATATGCTTTTCAAATATGGTCATTTCTGACCAGAGATCCTCAATGGCAATTTCTTTTTTTTGAATAATTAAAATGACGTTGTGCGAGCCTTCAAAGATCTGATTGTCTATTTTTTTGGGGTTGTTAGGGAGATTTTTGATTGTTGAGTAGATATTGCTATTTTCATTTTTTTTAAAAAAGTCTTGGTCTTGAATTGTTTTGATCGTATTTTTTTTAAATAGATACTCTTCGGTTTTTGAATTGAATTCAGCCGGCTGCGCTGAATGCCATTCTCTTTTAATTGACCAGTCCTCTGGCAGTTGCTCTACCACCGAGCACCATGATCTCCAAGCGCTTTCGAAATTATGGCTTAACAATGTCGTAGTGGTGAATCTGGCGTCATTTGTTGGGTGTGCACTTTCCCATGGCCTTACTCCATATTCATTTATATATACAGTCGTCATTTTTGGCTCTTGAAGTAAGGGTGTGAATTGTCACCGATTTTTAAAGGTAGCTTTGTTTAGGTAGATGAGGTTGATTTTATGAGCTATGAGTTGGGTGCTTTAATTGCATAGCTATTCCTGGTGGGTTTTTATCTTTTCGATTGTTATGGATTAAATTTTTTTGCTTGTATTGGTTAACTATGGAGGTACGCATAAACGTCATTCTGAGAAATCTCTTCAATTTTCATCTCTGTAATAATTTTGTTTAAAAGAGGTAAGTGCTCTGAGTGGCATATTGCTTGAGCTGCGCCATATGTTTCTGTGTCGTAAAATCTAAAGGAGATAGAGCTTTTTTCGCTAAGTATTAGTTTGAAGTCGTCAGTGTTTGAGATGTCTGTAAGATTACATAGTTGCTGCCACAAGTTTTCTAGATTTACGCTGTTTTTTTGCATTATTGTAATGGAGGTTCGATAATCGGTCATGCACATATGGTCTATGCAAAAGGGATCAGTATTTAATTGTACTATCTTGGAGTAAATTCCTGTTAGCTCATTTTTTCTAAAAATATCGCCTGCTTTCGCTTTTTTGGAAAACTCTTTTTTTGATACGTACTCTTGAGTCTTATTGAGGTAAGGGGTTAGCCTTGTGTGCCAGTGAACGAGGGTATTGAATTTTTTTGTAAGCGGCGAACTGAACTCGCACCAGGTTTTCCAGGCACCTTCGTAATTCTGATTAAGTAAAGTTATTGTTATATAGTTTTCATCGTTGCACCCATGCGGCTGGTCCCATGGATGGATGCCTATTTCTCTAATGAACACTGATTTCATATCTATCTCTTGAAGTAAGAATGGTTGTCCGTGTTGTTTTTCAATGGTATCTTTTTGTCTTTTATGCTGATTTCTGTATTGAAATGTGGCCCGAGATTACCTTTTTTATGGCCGAGAGAGTGTTCGTGTATCTCAATTTTACGCTCGTTTAACTCAAATACATAAACTCGACCCTCAGTGTATTGATCTTGATCTTTGATTTTTACTTTATATGTTTTGGTGGGATGTTGCTGTCTTGGTACGTTACCTATTAATTTTGCTCTTTTAAATGCACCATTTCTGTATAGCTTACTATCCGCACCTTTTGGTAGTTTTGGCTCGCCTTCATTTAACTTGACACGCTGTTCCGGCTTGTCAGCATTGCGCTTCGGTTGACAATCGGTACCAGGACATGAGTTTAGCCCCAGCGGATCTACCCACCCCATAGGGTTAGGCACATACCGATACCCATTGATCCCACCCGCCAACTTCACCGGATCCGGCGTGAGGTAGCGACCAGTATCCGGATTGTAGTAGCGATGGCGGTTGTAGTGCAGGCCGCTTTCTTCGTCGAAGTATTGTCCCTGGAAACGCAGCGGATTATCGATTTTGCCTACGTCGAGGCGGGCGATTTCGCCGTAGGCGCGGTAGTGGGCGGACCAGACGATTTCGCCATCCGGGGCTGTGAGTTCTTGCGGCGTGCCGAGGTGGTCGAGTTGGTAGTGGTAGGGCTGTGTTTCTTTTGGACCGAAGCCTTCTAAAAGCGCCAGCGGCCGAAAGCTGTCGGGTTCGTAGAGGTAGCTGCGGTGGCGGCCCGCTTGGTGTTCGGCGATAAGTGTGTCGCCTTGCCAGAAAAATTCGGTGGTGATGCCGTCGACGGTTTTGCTGATACGTCGGCCGAACGGGTCATAGCGGTAACGGGCGGTTTGGCCGTTGGGCCGGGTGATTTCGATCAGCCGGTGTTGGCTGTCATAGCGGTATTCGGTGACGAGTTGCTGGCCTTTGCCGCGGCGTTCCTGGGTCAGGTTGCCGAAGGCGTCGTAGGTGTAGTGGCGGTCGCCCTGGATCAGCAGGCGGTTGCCGGCGACGA
>NZ_LEKF01000047.1:9233-11766 GCF_001029595.1 Pseudomonas sp. ARP3 | reverse complement strand
ACCCCCAACGGCAAGCTCGACCGCAAGGGCCTGCCGGCGCCGGACGCGAGCCTGATGCAGCAGACCTACGTGGCTCCTGAAACCGAACTGGAACAACAGATCGCCGCGATCTGGGCCGAGGTGTTGCACCTGCCCCAGGTGGGCCTGAACGACAACTTCTTCGAGGTGGGTGGGCATTCGCTGCTGGCGATCCAGATCACCTCGCGGGTCCAGGCCGAACTGGGCCTGGACGTGCCGCTGGTGGAAGTGTTCCAGACCGAAACCCTGCGCGCCTATGTGCAGGCCGCAGCCACCTTCCGTGCCGGCAGCGCGGAAGACTTTGATGATCTTCGTGACTTTTTGAGCGAACTAGAGGCGATTTGAAGCATGCTTACCAACCCTAATATCGATCTGGTTTCGCGCTTTCTTCGCCTGCCTCTGGAACAGCGCCAGCAGTTTTACCAGCGCCTGCAAAGCCGAGGCATGAGTTTCGCGCAATTGCCCATTGCCTCGGTTCGCGAGGCCGACCAACACCTGCCGCTGTCCTACGCCCAGGAGCGCCAGTGGTTTCTGTGGCAGTTGGACCCGGACAGTGCGGCCTATCACGTGCCCGGTGCCCTGCGTCTGTGCGGGATGCTGGACAAGGCCGCCCTGCGGCGCAGCTTTGCCAGCCTGGCAGCACGACATGAAAGCCTGCGCACCCGCCTGCACCTGGACGACGAATCGCGCACCCAACAAGTGTTACCCCATACCGACATCCAGATCCTTGAAGACCGTACCGACGAGGCGCAGCTCAAGGCCCGGGTCGAGGCCGAGATCGCCCGTCCGTTCGATTTGCGCCAAGGCCCGCTGTTGCGGGTAACCCTGTTGGAACTCAATGCACAGGAGCATGTGCTGGTGCTGGTGCAGCACCATATTGTGTCCGATGGTTGGTCTATGGGCGTGATGGTGCAGGAACTGATGCAGCTGTACGCCGCGTACAGCCAGGGTCAGGACTGCACCTTGACGCCGCTGCCGATCCAGTACGGCGACTATGCGTTGTGGCAACGCCGCTGGATGGAGGCGGGCGAGAAAACGCGCCAATTGGACTATTGGCGTCAACTGCTGGGCGGTACACAGCCGGTGCTGGCGCTGCCCCTCGATCGTCCGCGCCCGGCGCAACAGCGCTTTCTCGGTGCCCGTCAGGACATCCAGCTTGACCCTGGGCTGGTGACCGGTTTGAAGGCCCTGGCCCAACGCGAAGGCGTGACCCTGTTCATGCTGTTGCTGGCATCGTTCCAGCTGTTTTTGTACCGCTACAGCGGGCAGCGCGATATCCGTGTCGGCGTGCCGATTGCCAACCGCAACCGTGTCGAAACCGAGGCGCTGATCGGTTTCTTCGTCAACACCCAAGTGCTCAAGGCCGACCTTGATGCTGCCATGAGCTTCGCCGAACTGCTCCAGCACACCAAACGTCGTGCGCTGGAAGCCCAGGCCCATCAGGATTTACCCTTCGAGCAGCTGGTGGAGGCCTTGCAGCCTGAGCGCAGTCTTAGCCATAACCCGTTGTTCCAAGTGATGTTCAACCATCAGGCGCAGGTGCGGACGGCCATACAACAACTGCCGGGCCTGCGGGTGGTCAGCCTGGAACATGAGACCCGCACCGCGCAATTCGACTTGAGCCTGGACACCCAGGAGACCGAGGACGGCCTCTGGGCGTCGCTGACTTACGCCACGGACTTGTTCGATGCCAGCACCGCCGCGCGCATGCTCCGGCACTGGCTGGGCCTGCTGCGTGGGGCGGTGTCCGACACGACGCGGCCCTTGCAGGACCTGGCCATGCTGGACATGACCGAGCGCCAACAAATACTTAAGCAGTGGAACGCCACCGCCCGCGACTACCCGCAAAACCAGTGGGTGCATCACCTGATCGAAGCCCAGGCCAAACGCCAGCCGCAGGCCACGGCCCTGGTGTTTGCCGAGCAACGTATCGACTACGCCGAGCTCAACCGCCGCGCCAACCGCCTGGCCCATCGCTTGATCGAGGCCGGTGTCGGTCCGGATGTGCGTGTGGGGCTGGCGGTGGAGCGCTCCTTCGACATGGTTATCGGCCTGCTTGCGGTGCTCAAGGCCGGCGGCGCCTATGTGCCGCTGGACCCCGACTACCCACGCGAACGCCTGGCCTACATGCTCGACGACAGCGGCGTGCAACTGCTGCTGACCCAAGCGCCTTTGCTCGGCCAGTTGCCGATTCCGCATGGCTTGGAAACCCTGGTGCTGGGCGAGTCGAGTTTTGAGACCTACAGCGAGCAAAACCCGGCTGTCGCGTTGGACGGCGAAAACCTCGCGTACGTGATCTATACCTCGGGCTCCACTGGCCAACCCAAGGGCGCGGGCAACCGCCATTCGGCCTTGCTCAACCGCCTGCAATGGATGCAGGAAGCCTACGGGTTAAGCGCGGCCGACAGCGTATTGCAAAAGACCCCGTTCAGTTTCGACGTGTCGGTGTGGGAGTTTTTCTGGCCGCTGATGACCGGCTCGCGGCTGGTGATTGCCGCCCCTGGCGATCACCGCG
>NZ_LEKF01000047.1:0-9131 GCF_001029595.1 Pseudomonas sp. ARP3 | reverse complement strand
ACCGCACCGGCGACCTGGCGCGCTACCGCGAAGACGGAGTGATCGAATACGCCGGGCGTATCGACCATCAGGTCAAGCTGCGCGGCCTGCGCATCGAGCTGGGCGAGATCGAAGCGCGGTTGCTGGAGCACGAGCAGGTCCGCGAAGCGGCGGTGCTGGCGGTGGACGGCAAGTACTTGGTGGGTTACCTGGTGCTGCACCATGCCGGAGACGACTGGCGCGAGGTGCTCGGTGCGCACCTGGCCGAACACCTGCCGGATTACATGGTGCCGGCACAGTGGGTGTTGCTGGAGCAAATGCCGTTGAGTCCCAACGGCAAGTTGGATCGCAAGGCGCTGCCCAAGGCCGATGCCAGCCTGATGGCCCGCGAGTACGTTGCGCCCCAGAGCGAACTCGAACAACAGGTCGCCGCGATCTGGGCCGAGGTCTTGCACGTTCAGCGTGTCGGCCTGCACGACAACTTCTTCGAGCTGGGCGGGCATTCGTTGCTGGCGACGCAAGTGGTGGTGCGCCTGCGCGAGCGCTTGCACGCCGAGTTCGACGTCAAGTCGATCTTCACCGCACCCACCCTGGCTGATTTCAGTGCTTACGTGGCGGCCCAGCAAACAAATAATTCGCCGGTGCAGGACGCATTGGCTAAATCCTTGGAGGCCCTCAAACGTCTATCAGCAGAAGATTTGGATAAATTGATTTCCTGAGGGGCGTGGCGTGCAAGCATTAATCGAGTCGGTGGGTTCACTTTCTGCGCAGCAAAAGAAAGCGTTGGCGGTCATGCTCAAGCAACAAGGCATCAACCTGTTTGAGATCGCCCCGGTTTTCAAGCGTCAGGAAGGCGAGCCGCTTCGACTCTCTTATGCGCAGGAGCGGCAGTGGTTTTTGTGGCAGTTGGAGCCGCAGAGCACCGCATACCATGTGCCTCGGGCGCTGCGTCTGGTGGGAGAGCTGGACGTAGCAGCCTTGCAGCGCAGCTTCGACACTCTGGTTAGCCGGCACGAAAGCCTGCGCACGCACATTGAGCCCGATGGTGACAGCGCCTTGCAGGTCATTGTCGAAAACGCGCGGGTGGAAATCACCTTGGTCGAGGCCCAGGCATTCCAGGTCAAAGACTTGGTGCAGGCCGAAATTGACCGGCCGTTCGATTTGCAGCAAGGCCCGTTGCTGCGAGTGAAACTGCTGCGCCTGGCCCCGCAGGAGCATGTGCTGGTACTGGTGCAACATCACATCGTCTCCGATGGCTGGTCGATGCAGGTCATGGTCGACGAGCTTGTGCAATTGTATGCCGCCCATGTTCAGGGGCTCGAACCGCAGCTACCGGCCTTGCCAATCCAGTACGCCGACTATGCACTGTGGCAGCGCAGCTGGATGGAAGCCGGCGAGCGCGAGCGGCAACTCGCGTACTGGGAAAACCTGCTGGGCGGTGAGCAGCCCGTGCTGGAATTGCCGATGGATCGCCCACGGCCTGCGATACAAAGCTACCGCGGTGCACGTCTGGACCTGGCGCTGGATGCCGCGTTGGTCACCCGTCTCAAAACCATGGCGCAGCGCGAAGGTGTGACGCTGTTCATGCTGCTGCTGGCTTCATTCCAGGCGGTGTTGTATCGCTACAGCGGTCAGGGGGACATTCGCATCGGCGTGCCGGTGGCCAACCGCAATCGCGCAGAGACCGAGGGCCTCATCGGCTTTTTCGTCAACACACAGGTTCTCAAGGCTGACATCGACGGGCAGATGAGCTTTCGCGAGCTGTTGCACCACACTCGTGAGCGCGTGGTGCAAGCCCAGGCCCATCAAGACTTGCCTTTCGAGCAATTGGTCGAAGCGCTGCAGCCGGAACGCAGCCTGAGTTATAACCCGCTGTTCCAGGTGATGTTCAACCACCAGACCGATACCCAGCGCGGCGACGCCAGCGCAACGGGTCTGCAGGTCCAGGGGTTGGAGTGGGACAGCAAGACCGCGCAATTGGATCTCAACCTGGATACTCAGGAATCGGTCGAAGGCATTCAGGCGTCCCTGACCTATGCCACTGACCTTTTCGACGCCCCCGGCATGCAGCGCCTGCTTGCACATTGGCTGCGTTTGCTGCACAGCGTCAGCCAGGATTGCACCCGCCGTGTCGGTGAATTGCCGCTGCTGGAGGATGCCCAGTTGCAGCACATGGTGCATGACTGGAACGCTACCCAGCGGGCGTTCGCCCAGGATATGGGCGTGCATCGCCTGTTCGAAGACCAGGCTCGGCTGCGCCCGGATGCGACGGCACTGGCGTGCAACGGCCAAGTGCTGAGCTATGGCGAATTGAACCGACGTGCCAATCGACTGGCCCACCGTTTGCGCGGCGCTGGCGTCGGCCCCGACGTGCTGGTGGCGGTGGCTTTGGAGCGCTCGGTCGAGATGGCGGTGGCGCTGTTGGCAACCCTGAAGGCCGGCGGTGCCTACGTGCCGCTCGACCCTGGTTTCCCGCCTGATCGATTGGCCTTTATGCTCGAAGACAGCCGCGCGCACGTTGTGCTGACGGCCGGCAGCCTGCGTCAACAGTTGCCGTTGGCGGTCGGTCAGCAGGTGCTACTGATGGACGAAGACGCGGATGGTCGCTACAGCAGCGTCAACCCAGACGTCGAACTCAGTGGTGAGCACCTGGCATATGTGATCTACACGTCCGGCTCCACCGGCAAACCCAAGGGCGTGATGGTGCGCCATGCCGCGCTGAGCAGCTTCACCCAGGGCATGGCCGACACCTTGGGCATTGATGCACAAGCACGCCTGTTGTCGTTGACCACCTTCTCTTTCGATATTTTTGCCCTGGAGCTTTACGTTCCCCTGGCGGTGGGCGCGACGGTGGTCCTGGCCGACAAGGACACGTCCTTGGACCCGGAGGCCATCCTCGACCTGGTGCAGCACGCAACCATCGACGTGCTGCAAGCCACGCCATCGACCTGGCGCATGCTGCTGGACAGCGAACGTTGCGCCGTACTGCGCGGAATCAAATGCCTGTGTGGTGGTGAGGCGCTGCCCGCCGACCTGGCCGAGCGCATGCTCGCCTGGCAAGGCACGGTGTGGAACCTGTACGGCCCGACCGAGACGACCATCTGGTCGGCCGCCTATCCATTGCTTGAGCCTGTGCCGTTTGTAGGGCGACCGATTGCCAATACGTCGCTGTTCATCCTCAACGCCACGCTTACGCCTTGCCCGCTGACGGTGCCCGGTGAACTGCTGATAGGTGGCGTCGGTTTGGCTCGCGGTTATTTCGGCCGGGCGGCCATGACGGCCGAGCGCTTTGTGCCCAACCCGTATGGCGGTCCTGGCGAACGCTTGTATCGCACCGGCGACCTGGCGCGCTATCGCGAGCAGGGGGTGGTGGAGTACATCGGCCGCGTCGACCATCAGGTTAAGGTGCGGGGTTTCCGTATCGAATTGGGCGAGATCGAGGAGTGCCTGCGCGAGCAGCCAATGGTGCGTGAAGCGGTGGTGATAGCTGACCATGAGCAGTTGCTTGCCTATCTGGTCACCCGCCACCCGCTGGCCGAGCAGGAACAGGCCGCGCTGCGGGAACAGCTCAAGACAGCCTTGCGCGCGCGATTGCCGGAATACATGGTGCCGAGCTATCTGGTGCTGCTGGAGCGGATGCCGCTGACCCCCAATGGCAAGCTGGACCGCAAGGCCCTGCCAAGGCCCGACGCTGGCGCGTTGCAAAAACATTACGTGCCACCCGTGACCGCACGCGAGTGCCAGGTGGCGGCGATCTGGGCCGAAGTGCTGGGCGTGGCCCAGGTCGGTCTGTCGGATCACTTCTTTGAAATCGGCGGGCACTCGTTGCTGGCGACACGCGTTGTGTCTCGCGTGCGCCAGGCATTGGCAATCGATGTGCCACTCAAAGCGTTGTTCGAGCAGCCCGAGCTGGGGCGCTTTGTGCAGGCACTCTCCGACAGCGTGCTGGACGTGCAGCCGATTGCCCGCTGCGCGCGCGATCAACCGCTGGCATTGTCCTATGCCCAGGAGCGCCAGTGGTTCCTCTGGCAGTTGGAGCCTCACAGCGCGGTGTATCACATCCCCGCAGCCCTGCGCCTGCAAGGCGCACTGGACCGCCAGGCGCTGCAACGCAGTTTCGATGGCTTGCTTGCACGCCATGAAAGCCTGCGCACGGTGTTCGTCACGGAGGGTGAGCGCACCGTGCAGCGCGTGGCCGCACCAGCGGCGTTGCGGATCGAAGAGCAGACCCTCGCTACCGATGATCCGGCCGTGGTGAGGGCCCAAGTCGAGGCGGCAATCGCCGAACCGTTCGATTTGCGCACTGGGCCGTTGTTGCGCGTCCGGTTGTTGCAACTGGCAGCGGATCAGCATGTGCTCGTCCTGGTGCTGCATCACATCGTCAGCGATGCCTGGTCGATGCAGGTGATGGTCGAGGAGCTGGTGCAGTCCTATGCCGCGCTTAAGCAGGGCCTGGAACCGCAGTTGCCAGCGCTGCCGATTCAGTATGCCGACTATGCGGTGTGGCAGCGCGACTGGTTGCAGGCCGGTGAGCAGGCGCGCCAGTTGGCCTATTGGCGTGAGCGTTTGGCCGGCGAGCAACGGGTGCTGGACTTGCCGCTCGATCATCCCCGCCCCCCGGCGCAAAGCCACCGCGGTGCGCGTGTGGAATGGCTGTTGGACCCCGCGTTGCTGGAGGCTTTGCAGGGCCTGGCCCAACGGCAAGGCGCGACGCTGTTTATGGTGTTGCTGGCTGCGTTCCAGGCATTGTTGTATCGCTATACCGGCCAGTCGGATATTCGCGTGGGCGTGCCGATTGCCAACCGCAATCGGGTGGAAACCGAGCGGTTGATCGGTTTTTTTGTCAACACTCAAGTCCTCAAGGCCGACATCAGCGGCGAGCTGTCGTTTGTCGAGCTGCTCCAGCAGGTCAAGCAGGCGGCCTTGGAAGCCCAGGCGCATCAGGACCTGCCGTTCGAGCAACTGGTCGAAGCGCTGCAGCCGGAACGCAGCCTGAGCCATAGCCCACTGTTTCAAGTGATGTTCAACCACCAGATTGATGCGCGCGGCACTGCGGCGCCGCAGGCGATGGGGCTACAGGTTGATGCTCTGGAATGGGACAGCCACACCGCGCATTTCGATGTGAGCCTGGATACTCAGGAAACCGTCGATGGGCTTTGGGCGACATTGACCTACGCCACCGATCTGTTCGAGGCCGCCACGATTGAGCGTATGGCGCAACACTGGCTAAGCGTATTGCGGGCCGTGGTTGCACGCCCGAACGAACACCTTGCAGACCTGCCGATGCTGGGTGCCAGTGAGCGTCAGCGTCTTACGCAGACCTGGAACGCCGATGCACCGGCCGCGCCTTGGACGGGCGGGGTGCAGCGTCTGTTCGAGGCGCAGGCACGGCAGCGCCCACACGCGGTAGCGTTGGTGCTCGATGGCGTATCGCTGAGCTATGCCGAACTGAACCTGCAGGCCAATCGCCTGGCCCATTGCCTGGTGGCCCACGGCGTCGGGCCGCAAGTGCTGGTGGGGATTGCCGTTGAGCGCTCCTTCGCCATGGTGGTCAGCCTGCTGGCAGTGCTCAAGGCGGGCGGGGCCTACGTGCCCCTCGACCCGAGTTACCCGCGCGAGCGTCTGGCCCACATGCTTGAAGACAGCGGTGTGCGTCTGGTGCTGACACACGCCCACGTGCCTATCGTGCTTCCCGAAGGGGTCGCAGCCTTGGCCATTGACCAGGCAGGACTGGCCGAGTACTCCGGTGAAGACTTGGCCTTGGCGATCGGCGCGGATCATCTGGCCTATGTGATTTACACCTCCGGCTCTACCGGCAAACCCAAGGGCGTTGCCATCGACCATGGCGCCCTGAGCGAATTCGCGAGCATTGCCGCCGGCTATTCGCAGCTGACGCCCCAGGACCGTGTGCTGCAATTCGCCACGCTTAACTTCGATGGTTTTGTCGAGCAACTGTATCCGGCCTTGACCCACGGCGCGGCGGTGGTCCTGCGTGGCGCGTCGCTATGGGACAGCGGCCGGCTGTATACCGAGATCTTGAGCCAGGGGATTACCCTGGCCGATTTGCCGACCGCCTATTGGCACCTGTTTGTGCTTGATTGCCTGGCCGCCGGGCCCCGTTCGTATGGTGCCTTGCGCCAAGTGCACATCGGCGGCGAAGCCATGCCGCTGGACGGGCCCGCACAATGGGTACGCGCTGGCCTGGGCCATGTGCGTCTGCTCAATACCTATGGGCCGACCGAGGCGACGGTGGTGTCCAGTGTGCTGGATTGCAGCGCAGCGGATGAAGCCCTGAGCGCTACCGCCAGCCCTATTGGCCGCTCGTTGCCAGGGCGCGCCCTGTATGTCCTGGACCGCGATCTCAACCTCGCACCCCTGGGGGCGGTGGGCGAGTTGTATATCGGCAGCGCCTGCGGCCTGGCTCGTGGGTATTTGAATCGTGCAGGGTTGACGGCCGAGCGTTTTGTCGCCAATCCGTTCGCTGACGCTGGCGAACGCCTGTACCGCACCGGTGACCTAGCCCGTTATCGTGCCGACGGCGTGATCGAATACGTCGGGCGTGTCGATCATCAAGTCAAGATTCGTGGCTTCCGTATCGAATTGGGTGAGATCGAGACGTTGCTGCTGGCCCAGGCCAATGTCCGCGAAGCGGTGGTGCTGGCCGTCGATAACCAACTGCTCGCGTACCTGGTGGCGGATCAGCAGGAGACTGCGGCGCTGGGTGAAACCCTCAAGGCGGTATTGCGTGAACAACTGCCGGATTACATGGTGCCGGCGCACCTGGTCTTTCTTGACCGCTTGCCGTTGAACCTCAATGGCAAGCTGGATCGCCAAGCCCTGCCCAAGCCTGACGCGCATCTTTCGCAGCCGACCTGGGTGGCACCGGTCAGCGCCGTCGAGCAACAAGTGGCAGCGATCTGGGCCGATATTCTGGGGGTGGCACGGGTCGGGCTGACGGATCACTTCTTCGAGCTGGGCGGTCACTCGTTGCTGGCCATGCAGGTGACTTCGCGTCTTCGCCAGGCGCTGGCCCTTGAGGTGCCGCTCAAATTGCTGTTCGAGCAGCCGCGCCTGCAAGGTTTCGTCGCAGCGTTACCCGCCTGCGCGAGGGCCGACCAAGGGCGCGCGCCGGCGCTGGTTGCGTTGCCGCGTGACGGTGAGGTACCGCTGTCATATGCCCAGGAGCGCCAGTGGTTCCTCTGGCAGTTGGACCCGGACAGCCGCGCCTACCACGTGCCGAGTGTGCTGCGCCTGAAGGGGCCGTTGGACATTGGCGCGCTGCAACGCAGCTTTGATCATCTGGTGGCCCGTCATGAGAGTCTGCGCACCGTGCTGCGCCACGGCAGCGATGGCACCGTGCAAGTCGTGCGCGAGCCTGCGCCGGTGGTCATCAGTCACAGTAATGTCCAGGAAGCTGATCTGCAGACGTGTGTGGAAGCGAAAATCGCCCTGACCTTCGATCTGGAGCAAGGGCCGCTGCTGCGCGTGGATCTGCTGCGCCTGGCCGAGGATGATCACGTACTGGTGCTGGTGCAGCACCATATCGTCTCCGATGGCTGGTCGATGCAGGTGATGGTCGAGGAATTGGTGCAGGTCTACGCCGCCTTTAGCCAAGGCCAAGAGGTGCGACTGCCGCCACTGCCGATTCAATATGCCGATTACGCAGTGTGGCAACGCCAGTGGATGGAGGCGGGCGAGAAGGCGCGTCAGCTGAGCTACTGGCGCGAGCTGCTCGGCGGTGAGCAACCGGTGCTGGAGCTGCCGTTCGATTATCAGCGCCCGGCGGAGCAGAGCCATCGCGGCGCGCGTTCGCACATAGAAATACCCACGTCGCTGGTGGTCGACCTCAAAGCCCTGGCCCAGCGTGAAGGTGTAACGCTGTTCATGCTGTTACTGGCCTCGTTCCAGGTTCTGTTGCACCGCTACAGTGGCCAACAGGACATTCGCGTTGGCGTGCCGATTGCCAACCGCAACCGTGTGGAAACCGAGCGTCTGATTGGTTTCTTCGTCAACACCCAGGTGCTCAAGGCCGATATCGATGGGCAAACCACTGTTGGCGGCTTGTTGCAGCAGGTCAAGCAGCGGGCGTTGGAGGCCCAGGCCCATCAGGACCTGCCCTTCGAGCAATTGGTCGAAGCGCTGCAGCCGGAGCGCAGCCTCAGTCTGAACCCGTTATTCCAAGTCATGTTCAATCACCAGGCCGAACGACGGCAGGCGATGTCGACTGCGGCCTTGCATGAGCTGCGCGTCGAAGGGCTGGCCTGGGAAAGTCATACCGCACATTTTGATCTGGACCTGGATGTGCATGAGTCGAGCGAGGGGCTGGCAGCCTCTCTGGGCTACGCCACCGACCTGTTTACCGCCGCCACCATCGAGCGCATGGGCCGCCACTGGCACAACCTGTTGCAGGCAATGGTGGCCGACCCGCAGCAGAGCATCGGCCAGTTGAAATTGCTGGATGACGCGGAACAACAGCACATTCTGCACCTGTGGGACCGCAGCGATGCCGGCTTCTCGGCTCAGCGCCTGGTGCACGAATTGTTCGCCGACCGCGCCCAGGAAACCCCCGACGCCGTGGCGGTGAAGTTCGACACCCAAACCCTGACCTACGGCGAGCTGGACCGCCAGGCCAACCGCCTGGCCCATGCGTTGATTGCCCGTGGGGTTGGCGCGGAAGTGCGGGTGGCTATCGCCATGCCGCGAAGTGCCGAGATCATGGTGGCGTTCCTGGCGGTCATGAAGGCTGGCGGCGTGTATGTGCCGCTGGATATCGAATATCCGCGTGATCGCTTGTTGTACATGTTGGAGGACAGTCGAGCGCAACTGTTGCTCACCCACAGCAGCGCGTTGCCGCGACTGCCGTTGAGCGAGGGCCTGCAAACACTGGCCATCGACCATACCGACAGCTGGGCCGACCACCGCGACACCGCCCCCAACGTCGCACTGGACGGCGCCAACCTCGCCTACGTGATCTACACCTCCGGCTCCACCGGGATGCCCAAAGGGGTGGCGGTGGCCCACGGCGCGTTGGTGGCGCATATCATCGCCACCGGCGAACGCTACGAAACCGGCCCGACCGACTGCGAACTGCACTTTATGTCGTTCGCCTTCGACGGTTCCCACGAAGGCTGGATGCACCCGCTGATCAACGG
>NZ_LEKF01000046.1:0-9517 GCF_001029595.1 Pseudomonas sp. ARP3 | reverse complement strand
AAACAGCGCTCATGTCTGAGGCCTCAACTGCTCGGGCTCAGGTCGAGCGGGCCAACGGCATGATCTTGCGCCTGGTGTCTGGGCAAGCCCCGCATCTGGATCGCGCTTGGAGCACCTTCAGCCGGCGGGTGACGGAAACGCTCCATGGGGAGCATCGGCAACTGTTGCAACAGCAAAGCAGCCTCGACAAAGGCCGGGACCGCCTCCTCAGCCAACAGCGCATGGCCCTCCAGCTCGCGCAGGATCGATTTTCAAGGCTCGGGGCTGGTCTGTGTGCAGCTGAGCGCCAAAGGGGGCTGTTTGCCGCCTCGAGGGTGGCTTCCCTGAGTAGAGCGCTGATCGCCAAGGAAATTTCGCGCCTGGAGCTTGCATGCACGGTCTACGACAAGACAAATCCGCTTGCACTGCTCGGGAGAGGCTTTGCCTTAGTCCGTGGCCCTGGTGGGGTGATAATCAGCAGCGCCGAGCAGGCTCGCGATGCGGGCAAGCTGGATCTGGCGTTTGCCGATGGCCATGTCACTGCGGATGTGGCGACTCCGCATTGATGGAGTCACATCCTCGAGAGGTATGGGAAACTTGTCTCAGTGAGTTGGGGTTGTGCGAATTGCCGTTATCCTGGCCACCTGCACTGGAAAAGACAAATGACGACCGTAGCTAGCTTGTTCCGAAATTTGGTAGCGATCACCGCGTTGGTTTACGCCTATTTCGCATTTGACGTTCATCCAGATCCGCGCCGCTGGCATTGGGGCGCTTGGCTTGTCCTTGCATTTTGGTATGTGGTTCTGCTCGGTGTTTACTGGGAGAAACGTTCAAAGGCTCAATATGATGGTCGGAGCTGAGCAATAAGTAGGAGAATCCCTGTGACCGCGACCGTTACCCCTATCAAGCACGTCATCACGAATTGCTCGCGGTGCAATGCCTGGATTACTGACGGGCAATCGACCGTAACCATTACCGTGGCAAACGAGACATGGCGTGGGCTTCGAGGTGAAATGGCGGAGGTCGAAGTCGAGAATGCGAAGGTGGCCTTGCTGTTCTGCCGCCGCTGCGCCAATAAGTACGATTTTTCAAGGATCGCCGTTGGCCGGAGTCGCACCGAAGAGGATGAGTTGCTGATCGAGTTGGCCGAAGAGGCAGAGATTGAAGCAAGCCGCGAGGCTGCATCCAAGGATTTGCAGGTTTCGCCTGGCAGGTTGTCTGCTGAGCAGATTCGAGGTTGGATTCTTGAGCAGCAGTACAAAGAGCTGGAGGCCGAGGGCTTCTTCAACTGATTTCTACGGAAGGGACCGAGTGAACACACAAAAAAACAATCATGAAAGCGATGGATCTGGTAGCTGGGATATGCCACTCAGGGCCGCTTCTCTGCTTTCGATCATGTTGGGGGCCTTGATCTTTGGCGCTGGTGCAAACCCCCTTGCAATGGCCAACATCCCGCTTTCCATAGCGGCTGGCGCGGCCGTATTTATCAGTTTCGTCGGCGTCTATCGAGGAGGTATCGGCGGGATGCTGATTTTTGCTCTCGGGCACGCCTTGCTGGGGGCGGCGCTGTTCGGCGGTATGATTTCTCCCTGGCTTTATGCGCTGGGTATCCCACTAGCTGTTCCAGGCGTCGCCTATCGCATCCTTACTCCAGCATAGATGGAAATAATCATGGCAAATCAACGTGATGAGCTGACGAAGGCGACGGGAATTACCGCGGACGTGGTGATGGAAGTTGGCGCGTACTTCAGCGCCAAGGAAATGCGCAGTGTGCAGACGGGCCTTACCACCGCCGCCCGCGAGCTACGTGCGTTTACGCAGAACAATTCGCTGCTTGGACGTCTTGGCGGGAAACTTTCTCACGAGCAACGGGAGTTGCTGACCAACGCCGCAGCACTTTTGGACTCGGTGAAGTACAACGTCGAGCATGCCAAGGAGCGCAAAGACCGCGCAGAGAAAGCCAGGGCCAAAAAACGCCAGCAGTGGGCGCGGGAAGCCGGCCAACTGGTTAAAGCCCGCTTCTCCTTCCCCAGCGATACAGTGGCCGAGCAGTTGCGGATACTGGAACTGCACCTTGTTGTTCAGGTGGTGTTGGGGCATGCCGTCTATTTGCCGAGCCACCTGGCGTTGCGCAAATCAATGCAAGAGGAGGCGCCGCGTTGGGCCAACCACACTACCGCGCAATGGCATCGTAGTCGGGTGTCCAGCTTGTTGTCTGATATCCACTCAGCCCTGCAGGACTACCTGAGCTTGGACCTAGATGTTTCACCAGCACAGAAGCTGGAGGAGTTGCAGCGCAGCCTGGACACTCAGCGCGCCGAGGTTCTGGCCAGACCTCAATCCGTCGAAACTCTCCGCATCTGGACGGATGCGCTGAAAGGCGCGGCATTCATCACCAGCGTTATGCCCTCGAAGAATTAGTCGATAGAAAATTTCCGCTAGGAAAATCGCGGTATCGCCAAGCCCCCGACGAACTGGGCCGCGGTTTTCAGAACTGAAGGGAAAATTGATGAGCACTCCAACCGTAATCCAAACTAGCAAAATCATGCCTGCTAGCGGCCCGGCGAGGCCACCTAGTCAGAGCCAGGTGGATGCTATGGCTATCAGTATCAAAGAGCTGGGCATCATGGAGCCCATCCTCGTTCGAAAGGTGGGCGAACGCTATGAGATCATTCCTGGTGGAGGTCTGGTTCGGTGGCTTGCGGCTTCGGAGTTGGGGATAGATATCGTCCCGATTCGTGTGCTGCAACTCGACGAAGAGGCCTGTGCAGTATCTTCACTCCTCGCCAACACCAGTCGCGAGCCCATCGCCCCCGAAGAGACGGTAGGGAACCTCGAGAGGCTGATCGAGGAGTTTGGAGAGAATGCATCTGATCTGGTCATGGAGCAAATGCCCTCACTTCGTGAGGCAGCCGCAGCTGACCCTGAGCTACAAGCCCGTATCAATGCTCTTTTCGCGCGTTGCAAAATCGAAAGCGAACATGCTCCCTAGAGCGCTCTCAAGGACTGATAAAATCATGAAAGATGAAGTGCAATCGGGTTACAAGCCTGTTCAGGACGATGTGCTGAAGACATTGGGCCTTGCGGTGATCGCCGGGCAGGGTGTTGAGCACTTGTTGAGCTGTTGCCTAACGTATCCTTTGCATGGCGAGCCACTGCAAACTGTTGAACAGCTTCACACTCTGCTTGAACGACACTCAAAAGCCACACTGGGACAACTGCTCAAAGCGCTGCGGAAGCGGGTTGATCTGCATCCCACCTTCGACGAAAAGTTGGATCGCTTCCTCCAGAATCGCAACGTGATCGCGCATCGCTTACATGATGTGCCAGGAGGTTTTGACCTGCATTCCGATGAGGGACGGAATAGGCTCAAGGCTTTTCTGCTCCAGTATATGGATGATGGCCATACCGTCAGCATGGTGTTGCTGGGGGTTTTGCGGGAATGGGCCAGTCAAGAAGGCATTGATATTCCCAACCAGCACCATCTGAGCCAGAGTATGAGGGATCACCTAGACGCCAATGTCGTGCCCAACTTGGAAGCCTTGATCAGGTCAAAAGAAATTGGCTCGAAGTCAACGGATTAAAACTGGAGTGGAAATATCGCCGGCTGCACCCAAGCCCTGACCATCTTTGGAATCTGAGGAAAAAGGATATGGCCAGCCGCCTGCCCTACACTCCGTGCAAGCTTTACATCGATGGCGCTGACGACCTGAGCGCTGGCGACTACATCCTCACTTCCGGTGGGTCGGCCTACCTGGTGCAAGGTACCCGGCCCAGTCCGAGCAAACCTGAGCGTCTGTATCTCGACTGCCTGCGGTGGCCACCTGGCGACATTCCCGAGGACGCCAGGTGCTACCAGCTCAACTGGTACCGGCGGTGAGACAGTGTGATCTCCAGCTCGCCTGGCATACACTGGATAGTTGAGCCCCGCCGCCGGCGCTAGCGCTGTGGTGGTCGACGATGTGCATTCCATCGAGAAGAAAGCGTGACCGACCCGGTTCTTTACATCCCACTGCTGGCTTCACAGGCCGATACCTTGGTTGATCCGAGCGGTTCTGCCCGTGTTCTGCTGGGGCAATGGGACGTGGCCCAAGTGGCGTCGGTAGCTGTCATCCAGAATTTACCGGCCCTGGACGGAAAGCCGAAAAGCGAAATGCTCGTTGAGAAGGCCCTGGCCGAGTTGATCTCAGTCGGAACGGAACTGAGCCAAACGCATCCACCTGGTACGTTTTCTAGCCTGATTGCCGGCCGATTTAAGCGAGAGTTGTTTGAGCGAGGGCTGGCGCTTATGCCTAGGCTGCGGCTGCGCTTCCTGGATGAGGAGGCGCTGGACGCGAAGCAATTCCTGAATGGTGGCCACTGGGACTTCAACTTCTGTGCGGCGCACACCCAAAAGCTCAACCCGCTCAAGCATTCGTTCGAAACCCCATCGGGGAAAACAATTTCTCTGTCGAATCAGCAGAGCCGGACGTTTCGCGTTATCCACGCCGAACCCGATGAAAGCATCCATATCCAGGGCCTGGCTGGTACCGGCAAAACCCACATGATCGAACGCTTGGTGGACTCGCTTTCATCATGTCGACCACTCGTGCTGGCGTTCACCGCGGTGCAGCTCCAGGCCCTGATGCAGCGAATCGGAGCCGCGAACGTAAGAGGAATGACGTTCGGAGATCTTGCCAACCATGTGCTTGAGCGAAGTTTTGGTTACTACAGGCCTGGCAAACGGGCATCCGCTCGGCACCAGGTTACCCCGGAAGACATCGCTTCCCGGTTAGGCTTCGGGTCGATCGGTAGGCTCAGCCCTGCCCAAGTAGCCACGGCCTGCGCGAGAATGGTTGCCTCTTTTTGCAACAGTACTGACCTTGCCTTATCAGAGCAGCACATCCCCAAAGGGCTTACCCTCGAAGTCGTAGATCGCTTGGTGCTGGTAGGGTATGCCCAAAGGCTGTGGGACCAGACCATAGAACCTACCGATCAGCGCCTTCAGCTCCCGCTTCGCGGTTATCACCGAATCAAGCACATGACCCTTCTTCACGAGGCGGTCATAGGCCTGGAGTTCACCCACATCATTGTCGACGAAGCGCACGACCTGAGCTGGCCACTCTCTGTATTTCTCGACCGCTGTAGCCAACCCGTGATTACCCTGGGTGACGCATGCCAGCGCCTGGATGGGAGCTACTACCAACGGGCCAGCACACTCCGCAAGCACGAGATCACCCACTCCATTCGCGCCGGCCGGCAGATCGAGGGAGTCATAAACCCCCTCATCGACAAACACCCAATACTGAAATTGGCTTCGCTCGAGGGCAACAACGGCATTGAGACAAAGGTTATCTACTACGACAAGCCAGAGGTTCCCACTGGGGCCGTGACCATCCTGGTTGATTCCGAGTGGGGATTATTCGAGTGGTTTCAGCGCCTGGGGAGCGCTGGCGCGACCTTCAGCTTGCTACCTGGAGCAATCAACACTTTCCGCCGGTTCATTCTCGATTGCATTGGCCTGTTCCATGATCAGGTACGGCCAACCCACAGCGCGCTCTTCAGGTACACCCACTGGGATGATCTCCGGGCGGACATGGGCAGCAAAAATAGTAGCTTTCAGCGCATCGACCGGATGCTCAGTAAGGGCTATAGCTCATCAGAGTTCGAAGCATCGTTACTCAACCTCGATGCGTCAGGGACAGCCCCGCTACAGCTCGGCCGGGTCATGGACGCACGCAATTCAGAGATCGACGCTGTGATGCTCGCACCAGACTTGCTCAGTCAAGTAGGACCTGGTGACCGCATTGCAGCGAGCAGGGCTTTTGCAGCCCTTTACACTGGTGGATCGAGAGCTCGACACAAGCTCATCGTTCCTGGTTATCTCCGAGACTGGGCGTCTGATATGTCCACGGCGGCGAAAGCTCAGATAACCCCATCTTCATGATGGTGGGCTCCATGAAACAGTGCTGTCTCGAAGGCAGCGGCCAACAACAATTGAATGGCGTTGCTGCAACGTCCTCCTTGGCTAGAGAGAAAAGATCACCCTGGTCATCGGCATAGCACAGCGCGGCATGGAGCGCAGGCAGCGTGTCGGCGAAGCGTGTCACGCTAGTACCGTCGAAGGAATTAGCACTGGCGGCAGCGCACATTCCGATCCGTCGAGCGCTGTTGACCCGGCCAACGTGGTAGTAGCAGTTGCGGCGTCGAGAAAGGACACCCCAGGCAGCCATGGTTTGTAGCTTCCAAGGGGTGCTCCCTCCCAGAAAGATCCCTACGGATGGGCTCAAGAACTCACGCACATCGTCTGGCTCCATTCCATCCTGCACAGCAATGAGCAACCTTTGAGGGAATCCCTTTAGCCGATCCAGCCAGCGCAGGCTGAAATCCAGCGACTCCATCCCACCTGCCACGATGTCAGGTAGGACAACCCAGTCAGCGTCTTCGCCAAGTAGATCCACGGCATGGCCGAAAGCACGCTCATCGAACGGCGTGCCCTGCTGGAAAGCGCTCCACGCTCCGTTGTCCAAGGCGTAATGCTGGAACCCCTCAGTGCGCAGAACCCCGGCCGCAGAAACGAGTAAGCGCCAACCCGCCCCGCGCATTGCTGCGAGGTTGCGGCGTGTGCCCGTTCGGCTTGCATACGAGACCATCGGCGGAGGGATGTAGCCAAGCCGCTCCTCAATATCCAACTCCATGTCGGCTGACCCGTCCATGCAGTAGTAATCGGCATAGGCTGCTAGCGCTTGGGCGTTGCCTTGACGATGGCCATCGCGGTAAGCCTGAAGCCAAGCGGGGAGGCGGTTTAGTTCCATGCTGGTGGTTCCTGGTAGGAGGTGGCCACCGTCTCATTTCCTACCGAAATCCCAACGGCCTCCGGCGCAATGCCTGATAGGGCCAGATACAAGTACTCCAAACAGAAATGATCTCCCTGAGTAGGAAGAGCGTTTTCTGACCGCTTTACGGCCTGAATACGGCCTTGCTGGCGCTGACAGCGTGGAATAATCGCTCGAAATCAGCGATCAAGGTTCTCCAAATGAATGATCTGTCGAAAGCCATCCTGGGGCTGGGGATTATGCCCCTCACGTTGCTGGGACCACTTGCTTTGTTACCTGGTGTAGAGGCTCCCGGCCAGGGAACCTGGATAGTCACCGGCACCCTCGCTGCTGCTGGCGCTCTCGGGGCCTGGTTTGTTGAGTGGACGGAGCGGAAAGTGGTGGCGAATCGCGTCGTCATCGACCTGAAGCCGAATCAAGTGATCGTCGACGGAGTGCTGATCGACTACCAATTTTCCTCCATGACTCATTTCTTCAGGAGCCGCGATGCGCTTGCCGAGGCTGTTGGTATCGCCGTCAACGAGGCCATGCTCAAACAGGAGAAATTCCTTGTCGCACGAAAATCGGCACTCATCAGGATCTGGCCGGGGAGCTTTCAGGTGACCGACTTCGAGCTGGAGGCGCTGTCCGCTGCCATCACGGCCGAGTTCATTTCACCGTCGTTTGAGCTGATGGAGCAACCGATGGCTGCCCAGGAACACCGCAATCTTTCCAGTGCTTCGACGGCGGAACGCTGAGCACACAACGCTTTCCGGACAGAGGAATCCAACAATGGCCATCAACGAAGAAATTCAGGCGGTACTCAGCAACCCGGAAACCAGCTACTGGCTGAAGAGCAGTTTGGAGAATGCGCTCCACCGCGATTGCGTGGATGCGGCCAATGATGCCGATCTGCTGCACGACCTGCTGACTCGGCGGTGCGATGAAGCTTTGAATGCAGATCCAGCGTTGCCCCAACTGGAACAGACCATAATTCAGTCAGCCACTAACCGCTTTGAGGCAGTGATGTCCTACTTTGAAAAGATCAAGGACGGAACGGCTGATCAAGATGACGGGGAGCAGTTCAACCGTGATTACGCGGCCCTGAGCGCGGTTCTCGAGCTTGGCAGCCTCCGTGACGGCGGAATGAGTCTGGCCGGGCGCGCCATCCTAAGGAAGCTGGAGGAAGATTCCCGCGCTGCATATCGCGCACGTGTTAGCGCTGTCCAAATAACTTTCGAGCGCATTCAATCCTGATGGCGTACTGCTGGCGCTGTAGAACGAAGCAGCCAGCCATTAGGGCAAGCGCATCCGTTCGTGATACATGACCAGTTTCAAGAGGTGCAGGGCCACTAGATCACCGCCCACCTGGTCGCGCCAAGACTGGTGGACGGTCTTATAGAGCTTGTCGACATCTGCCAGCACACGCCGATATCGAACTACTTCGAGAGCCAGGCGGCGAATATCGGGATCTTCATGCGCCGACCAAATGCGACGCAACTCGTCGAGCGTCACGGGCTCGAATGGCGGCAGTTCCGAAGAGGGCATAGCACGCCTCACTGTATGTAAAAACAGTATAGTCGCACAGGATTATGGTTGTTGCTTACACGGCTCTCATCAGAACAGATCGATCTGACCCAGTGAGTTACCACCAAGGTGGGCTATCAGCGCAGCGCGGTCATGCAGAATGGGCTGAAGATCGCTTCTGAAAATCTGGTTGGACATCCGCATCATCCGATCCCAGTCGCCATGGTCGCCCTTGTAGATCGCTATGGTTCCCAACCCCAACAGGTAATGCAGCCCCGCAGTCGGAGACTGGTCGAAGGTCACGCGGGACAGGGCGTTATCCAGCTCGAAGTTCACGAACAGCTCTGCACCTTCGCGATCGATCTCGAATCCGCTGCTGGTCACCACATCCATGACCACCATCCCACTGCGTGTTGTGGTCAGGAACTCTGCATCAGCAGCAGCATGGGAAATACTGCGCAGGCCGTTGAACATTCCCTGGTACTGATCATCACAGAACGGCACCTCGACCTCGGGGTAGCGCAGGTCTGCCTCGGTGTACTTTGGCAGCGCCGCGATGTCTGGGATCTCATAGCGAACACCTTGCTCGTAGACCTCCAGGAACACCCTCATTGCGGTAAACGGCTTCTGGTATCCATACCGGCCCCAAAGCGCCTCGACCGCCAGCAGTTGCTGGATATCCAGGAGCGTGAAGCGCGGCTTGATACCGGCTTGCTCGGCGGCGTCAAACTCGTCGAGCTGGATCGTGAGCATGATTCCCAGCAGCTCTTTGGTGAATGTCGGCGAGTAGGAATTCGGAGCGATTTTTATCGTCCCCGTTTCCTTATCAACCGTCCGTGCCAGCCAGCATCGAGCGCTTGGATCGAAGTGGCGGGCCTTGATGTAGTTCCGCAAGTCGTTCAGGGGCTTGAGCCAGTCGTACTCGCCGCCTTCCTTGGCAATCATGCTCTCGGCCGACGAGTCTCGAGAGACGCGGGTACATGACCAGCAGCCTGTCCGATGGCCACACGCTGGGCGCTCGGATTGTTTCCCGGCCAGGTAGACATTCACCATGCAGTCACCGCCATTCATGTCGCGGTAGATCTCAACCAGCTGGTTGAAGCGGTCGTAGCACTCAATCCGGCCGGCGATCACCTGGCCGATGTAGCTGAACACGTCCATGGTGGTCATTTCAGCGATAGGGCTGAGTACCCAGTCGTGCCCGCCGGCGTCGGCGG
>NZ_LEKF01000045.1:0-10453 GCF_001029595.1 Pseudomonas sp. ARP3 | reverse complement strand
AGAGGCACCGCCTCACTTAAAGTCCGGATGTATGGCTGCAACCTTATCCCGTCTGTGTTTTCACGAATTGAGTGCTTGGCATACTGGGGGCGTCCATGTATGAGCAGGCTTGCCCTGCGCTGGGCTGTGGAGCAGCCCCACTCCAAACAACGTGGTTACCTGGCAGGCGCTTGGCTTGGGAGCCATTTCGCGGTCCAGCGCGGGACAAACCTGCTTACTGCAAGAACCTCATTCATCAGTACTGTGAACCACCACTAACAACTGGGCCTGCACCGGCCCCACCGAGCGGATGCGGTGCGGCTTCTGCGCGTTGAAGTGCAGCGCATCGCCGCGCTCAAGGGTCACGCGTTCGGTCATGAAATCCACTTCCACCTGGCCTTCGTGCACGAACAGAAACTCTTCCCCCACGTGTTCCTTGAAGGTCTTGTCGGAGAACTCCGCGGGCGGGTAGATGATAAAGGGCAACAGGCTGCGTTCGCTGACCTGATGGGCAAGCACGGCATAGCCCGGCGAGGTGTCGGGGCGCTCATGGCTGCGCACCAGGCTGTAGCTGTCGAGACTTGCGCGTTCCTCGCTGAACAACTCCTCGACGTTCACGTTGAGGGCCTTGGCCAATTTCAGCGCGGCGGCGATGGACGGCGTGTTGAGCCCGCGTTCCACCTTGGACAGGTAACTTTTGGTCATCCCGGACTTTTCCGCCAGGGTCTCCAACGTAACGCCAAGTTTTTTTCTCAATAATTTCAAACGGATAGACATGCGCTGCGATTAATCCATGCAGGAAACGATGAGCCGTGCTTGCCAATGACACTTTGTGTCATATAGCATCTTTAGTGTCATTTGCGTTCACCCAACGACCTTGCGAGCAGCGGGAGACCAGCAAATCCGACGTCCATTGCAACCCTCAAAGGACACCGATATGGCCAAGACATTAGCGCTCCCCAAAGACCAACTGGTCAAGCATGCACTGACCCAGATGCAAAACACCCTGGCGGATAATACGTGGACCGACCGGCAAAAGCTGGCGCTCACTTGTCGCATCCTGTTCGACCATGGCCACGACTCCGGCCTGGCCGGGCAGATCACCGCACGCGGGCCAATGCCAGGCACCTATTACACCCAGCCGTTAGGCCTGGGGTTTGACGAAATCACCGCCAGCAACCTACTGCTGGTCAACGAAGACCTGGAAGTACTGGAAGGCCACGGCATTCCCAACCCGGCCAACCGATTTCACACCTGGGTATACCGTGGCCGCCCGGATGTGAATTGCATCATCCACACCCACCCTACCCATGTCGCCGCGCTGTCGATGCTAGAAGTGCCGTTGCAGGTCTCGCACATGGACCTCTGCCCGCTGTACGACGACTGCGCATTCCTGCAAACCTGGCCGGGTGTGCCGGTGGGCAATGAGGAAGGGGCAATCATCACCACGGCCCTGGGGGACAAACGCGCGATTCTGCTCTCGCACCACGGCCAGTTATCGACCGGGGCAGCCATCGAGGAGGCCTGCGTGATCGCGCAGTTGATCGAACGCGCGGCCAGGTTGCAGTTGCTGGCAATGGCGGCCGGGACGATCCAACCGATCTTGCCGGAACTGGGGCGCGAGGCCCATGACTGGATCTCCAAACCCAAGCGCCACGGCGCCGCGTTCAACTACTACGCACGGCAGACCCTGCGCCAGCACGTCGATTGCCTGAACTGAAGCCCCCCCTTTTTGACCGGAGAATTCCCATGTCCAGCCTCAACATTCACGGCATCATCGGCTACACCATCACCCCCTTCAGTGCCGATGGGCAACGCATCGACTTCGACGCGCTCGGCCGCTCCATCGACCGCTTGATCGCCGGCGGTGTGCATGCCATCGCGCCCTTGGGCAGCACCGGAGAAGGCGCGTATCTGAGCGACGCCGAGTGGGACGAAGTCAGCGCCTACAGCCTGGAAAAAGTCGGCAAACGCGTGCCGACCATCGTCAGCGTGTCCGACCTGACCACCGCCAAAGCCGTGCGCCGCGCGCGCTACGCCGAAGCCCATGGCGCCGACGTCGTGATGGTGCTGCCTGCCTCCTACTGGAAACTCAGCGAAGCCGAAATCCTCGCCCACTACGCCGCGATCGGCGCCAGCATCGGCGTGCCCATCATGCTCTACAACAACCCGGCCACCAGCGGTACGGACATGTCGGTGGACTTGATCCTGCGTATCGTGGAACAGGTCGACAACGTGACCATGGTCAAGGAGAGCACAGGCGATATCCAGCGCATGCACCAGTTGCGCCGTCGCAGCGATGTGCCGTTCTACAACGGCTGTAACCCACTGGCGCTGGAAGCCTTCGTGGCCGGCGCCAAGGGCTGGTGCACGGCGGCGCCGAACCTGATCCCAGCGCTGAACCTGGCGTTGTATGACGCGGTGCTGGCCAATGACCTGAGCCAGGCGCAGGCCCTGTTCTATCAACAGTTGCCGCTGCTGGACTTCATCCTCAAGGGCGGGCTGCCGGCGACGATCAAGGCGGGCTTGGGCTTGACCGGTTTGGAGGTGGGAGACCCGCGGTTACCGGTGTTCCCGCTGGGCGATACCGCACGCAATCAACTCAAGGGCTTGCTGGAAGCCGTTTGAATCAAAACGCCCCGGTTCCTGCAAGCCGGGGCGTTGGCTTTACCTCTGCAAACGTCAGGTCTTGTCCTTGATCGTGGTGCTTGGGCCATTGCTCTTGACGCTGGCAATACCCTGGTCCCGCGCCGCTTCTGAAGAGTACTGCTCACTGGTGCCAATCACTTGGTGGTTGGCCGCCTTAAGGTTGAAGTACGGCTTACCGTTCTGGGCCAGTTTTCGCTCATAGCGCTCGTCATGCGGGCTGTTGGTCTGCACGGAAGCAATGCCGTTTTCTGCAGCGCTGCGGGTGGCGTAAAGCTCGCTGGTCAAAATGGTTTCTGCGTTCGCCGCCTTCAGCACAAAACGAAACTGCCCGTTGCTGCTTTTACTCAACTCATACCATCCAGCCATGATTGTGTTCCTTCGAAGTGGGATTTCGTTTACCAGCTCGTAGGATTAAAGGCTAAGCACCCCGTATTGCCAGCCTGAACAGGCGTCCGGTATTTACCTGGAGACAAATGACAATAGTTCTCGATATCATTCGCGACGTTTTCCACAGCCTACGTCGTCAAGAAGGATATCCATGTCTCGTCCCAAGCCCGACCCGCTGTCGGCCGATGCCTTTCGCGGGTTTTATGCAGACATTCTGCATTTCCTGCGCAAGCGCACCGACAACGTCAGCGACGCGGCGGACATGACTCAGGACGTGTTCACCCAATGGCTGGATTACCGCGACCGAGCCAAGGTCGAGCAGCCTCGGGCGTTTCTGTTCCAGATGGCACGCAACCTGCTGCGTGACCACTGGCGCAAGCAGAAGGTGCGCCAGAGCGTACATGGCGAACAGGCCGACAAGCCCTGCGAGTCACTCACAGACGAGCAAAACGAACCCATGGCCGCCGCCCTGCGCCTGCAACGCCTGGAACAGTTGAAAGAAGTCCTCGCCGAACTCTCGCCCCGCCGACGAGAAGCCCTTATGCTGCACCGCTTCGAAGGCCTGAGCCAGGCGCAGATCGCTGAGCGCATGGGCATTTCGACCAGCATGGTGGAAAAGCACATTGCCTTTGCCCTGCTGCATTGCAAGCGACGCCTTCAACACGACCCCGGCACGGAGCAGCCAGAATGAACCGCCTGAGCGACACCGACAGCCTGGATATCGAAGCCAGCGATTCCATCGATGCCCAAGCCGCCAGTTGGTTTGCACGCAACCGTGAGGACACCGGCCGTGCCGACCGCAAGGCCTTCGCGGCCTGGTACGCGGTGCCGGCCCACGCCCGTGCTTATGCCGAGTTCGAACAATTGTGGGCCGACCTGGCCCAATTGCAGCAACTGAACAAACCCGTGGCGCTGGCGCCCCGTAAGTCGTCCCCGTGGCGTCCGGCGCTGGCGGTGGCCGCCGCCGTGTTGTGCGCGGTGATGGCGACGCACCTCGGCACGCCCCGCGAGCTGTATCACACCCAGGTGGCGGCCCAAGCCAAAGGCACGCGCACCCTGAACCTGCCGGATGGCAGCACGCTGTACGTGAACGCTAACACCCGCCTGCGCGTGGACTTCAGCGCCCACCAGCGCATCGTGCACTTGGATCAGGGCCAGCTGTATATCGAAGTGGCCGCCGACAAGGAACGGCCATTGTTCGTGCAGGCGGGGGAAGCCCGCGTGCGGGTGGTCGGCACCGGTTTCGATGTGCGCCGCAGCCCGCAACAACTGGTGGTCAGCGTTGCCCACGGTCAGGTCGCGTTCGAACCCACGGCCAGAAGCCCGGTCGCCATGCTCGGGGCGCAGCAACGCGCCGGTTACAACTATGCCAAAGGCACGCTGGTGCAATCCTCCCTCACCGACGAAACGGTGGCAGATTGGCGCAGCGGGCACCTGGCGTTTCGCAATCGCGAGCTGGCCAGCCTGATCGACGAAGTGAGCCTGTACCGCCCTCAGGCACCGTTGCAGGTCAGTCAGGCAGTGGCGCAGTTGAAGGTATCGGGCAACCTGGATGTGAATGACCCCGATGCGCTGCTCAACGCCCTGCCCGCGCTGCTGCCGGTGAAAACCGTGACGCTGGCCGACGGCGCGATCAGGATCGAACCGAACCGTTAACCCGCAGAGCGCCACACTTGAGAATATTTTGCATTCGCATGTGTGGATTTTTTCTGCAGCCCCGTCTTCCTCCCGTCTGCGTTTGATACGCACGCCTTTTTGGCCATTTAGCCACCCTGGGGGATTTCATGTTTCGCGCGCCTTGCCTTGCTCTGCCGTTGTTTCGACCGACCCTTGCCGTCACCTGCCTGGCATTCAGCCTCGGCGCCCAGGCCGAATCGTTCACCCTGCATCTGCCCGCCCAGCCATTGGCCGCGTCCCTGAGCCAAGTGGCGCAGCAGACCAAAATCCAGTTGCTGTTCGACGAGACCCAGCTCAAGAACGTACAGGCGCCGGCACTCAACGGTGACTACAGCGCAGAGACGGCAATCCGCAACTTGCTGTCCAATGGCGAGTTCATCCTGATCAAAGTCGGCAGCACTTACGTGGTCAAACCCGAAGAGGCCAGGACCACCACCAGCGGCGCGATCCAGCTGGAAGCCCTGAGCGTGATCGGCACCGGCAATGAAGTCGACTCCAGCACCGTCGGCCGCTCCACCTTGAGCCAGGCCGATATCGAGCGCTACCAAGCCAATAACATTCCCAGCCTGCTGCAGACCCTGCCCGGGGTCAGCCAGGGTGGCTCGCTCAAACCTGGTGGCCAGACCATCAACATTCGCGGTTTCGGCGATGCCGAAGACGTGCCGCTCACCGTCGACGGCGCCACCAAGAGCGGCTTCGAACGCTACCAACAGGGCACGGTGTTTATCGAGCCCGAGCTGATCAAGAGCATCGAAGTAGAGAAAGGCCCCAACTCGCCCTTCACCGGCAACGGCGGCTTTGGCGGCACGGTCAACATGACCACCAAGGACGCCCCGGACTTGTTGCAAGACGGCCGCAACAGCGGCGCGATGCTCAAGTACGGTTACTCCAGTAACGACCACGAGCAGGTCTACAGCAGTGCCGTGTTCGGTCGCACCGACGACGGTCGTTTCGACGCCCTGGCCTACCTGACCAAGCGCGATGGCGACGACATGAAGGTTGCCGGTAAGTTGCCCAACGAAAATAACCAGTACCCGATCAACCCCCAGCGCCTGCCCAACTCTGCCCAGAACGTCGATGGGCAGTTGTTCAAGGTCAATGCGCACTTCACCGATGAACACAGCGTCGGCCTGTCCTACTCGCGTTCCCACAGCGATCGCTGGACGCCATTTTCCGCCGCCAGCTACCCCACGCCACCGACGCAGGCCAATATCGACCGCTACGGCTATGAAGGCGCGTTGAAGCGGTTCCTGGCCAACCGCGATACGGTCGACACCACTTGGTCCGGCAAGTACGAATACCAGCCCCTGGATAACCCGCTGGTGGATCTGACCGTTAAATATTCGCAGTCCGACACCGAGCAAACCGACGAGCGCACCGCCACGGCGTTTTTCCAACTGGCCAGCGGCGGGCGCCGGATGGACACCGCCTACACCGACAAAAACCTCGACATCCGCAACGTCAGCCTGTTCGACACCGGGCCGCTGCAGCACGCGGTCACCGTCGGCACGCAGATCCGCAAACACACGCGGGAAACCGAGATGTGGATGCCTGGCACCACCTACAACACGCCGCGCTACAACTACGGGCATTTCCAGCCGGGCTTCATGCCCCACGGCAAGGTCGATACCAACAGTTTCTTCATTCAGGATGCGGTAACCCTTGGCGACGTGACGGTCACTCCGTCCTTGCGCTACGACCATGTGCGCAACCGTGGCGAGGCCAACGATGCACCGTACTACAGCAACCCCAACCCGGCAGTCGGCCATGACTACAGCGACCGCACCTACACCGGCTGGTCGCCCCGTCTGGCGCTGTTCTGGACCGTTACCCCGCAGGTCGGGCTGTTCGCCAACTGGAGTCAGACCTGGCGCGCCCCGGTGATCGACGAACAATATGAAGTGCAGGGCGTGGGCAGTCGCACCGCCACCAGCGTCGATCTGGACCCGGAACGCATCACGTCGATCACCGTGGGCAACATCACCAGTTTCGATAACCTGATCGCCCAGGACGACAGCCTGCAAGTGCGTACCACGCTGTTCCACAACAAAGTCGAAGATGAAATCTTCAAGGCCACCGGCGTCGGCTGCCAGAACCAGGCAATCAATGGCGGCACGATTTCCACGGCCTGCCCGCCGGGGCCGATGTCCAACTACCGCAATATCGGCGGCGTGACCATCAAGGGTTTCGAGGTGGAATCGTTCTATAACTCCACGTACCTGTTCGGTTCGGTGTCCTACGCCTACACCACCGGCCAGCATGAAGGCGCCTACACCAACCCTTGGGGGCCGAACGTATCGGCGCGGGACATCCCGCCGACCAAATGGGTACTGGTGCTCGGCACCCATATTCCGGCGTGGGATGCCCAAGTGGGATGGATGGGCCAGTTCATCGGCGCCACCGACCGCCTGCCCAGCGACAAATACTCCGGCGGCCCCGGCAGCAGCGTCGGCGATACCTTTTACGACCAATACAACAACAAGCGCTACAACACCCAGGGCCTGTTCGCCAAATGGAAACCGCAGCAGGCTTACCTCAAGGGCACCGAAGTCAACTTCACCCTCGACAATATGTTCAACAATAACTACCGCCCGGCCCTGAGCGGCGATCGGGCCTACACCAAGGGCCGCGATGCGAAGATCAGCGTCACGCGTTTTTTCTGAACAACTGTACGGATAAATCCGCACGCAGCTGTAGGCCCTTGATCGGCGGGGGTTGTGGCTAGATGGGCATTCCATGAAGCCCTCTGAATTCCGGCCCCCCTTATGAGTTCGCGCGAAAACACCGGCATGGCCCTCGGCCTGCTGGGCGTCATCATCTTCAGCCTGACCCTGCCCTTCACCCGCATCGTGGTGCAGGACATCCACCCGTTGCTCAACGGCCTGGGTCGCGCGTTATTCGCTGCGGTGCCGGCGGCAGCGCTGTTGCTGTGGCGCCGCGAGCGTTGGCCCACTTGGCGTCAAGTGCGCGGCCTTTGCCTGGTGATCGCCGGGGTGATCCTGGGTTTTCCGGTGTTGTCGGCCTGGGCCATGCAAACCTTACCGGCGTCCCACGGTGCGCTGGTCAACGGTTTGCAACCCTTGTGCGTGGCGCTGTATGCGGCGTGGCTGTCCCATGAACGACCGTCCAAAGCCTTCTGGGCCTGCGCGGCGCTGGGCAGTGGGCTGGTGCTCAGCTATGCGCTGATTACCGGCGCCGGCAGTATTCAAGCCGGCGACCTGCTGATGCTCGGCGCCATTGCCGTGGGCGGCTTGGGATATGCCGAAGGCGGCCGATTGGCCAAGGAGATGGGCGGCTGGCAGGTGATCTGCTGGGCATTGGTGCTGTCGACACCGTTGCTGATCGGCCCGGTGTGGTACCTGGCGGCGCAGCATCAGGGCGCGATCTCGGCGCGCACCTGGTGGGCGTTCGGCTATGTGTCGCTGTTCTCGCAGTTCCTCGGTTTCTTCGCCTGGTACGCCGGGCTGGCCATGGGCGGCATCGCACGGGTCAGCCAAATTCAACTGCTGCAGATCTTCTTCACCATTGCGTTCTCGGCGCTGTTCTTCGGCGAACAGATCGAGCCGATTACGTGGGTGTTCGCCTGCGGGGTGATCGTGACGGTGATGCTGGGGCGCAAGACAGCGGTGCAGCCTGCGCCAGTGCCCAAGCCCAGCGCAGTTTAACGGCGGGTGCCCAGGTAACCATCCGCGCGCAGCAGGGTTTCCAGGCAGTGTTCGGTGATGTGGTAGTACGCCTTGAGGGCCTGGATTTTCTCCAGTAACGAGGCGTTATCCACCGGCTCGGCGCGTTTGACCGCCAGGATCATCTTGTTCTTGTTGGTGTGTTCCAACGAGATGAACTCGAACACTTTGGTCTCGTAACCACAGGCTTCGAGGAACAGCGCACGCAGGCTGTCGGTAACCATTTCCGCCTGCTGGCCCAGGTGCAGACCGTATTGCAGCATCGGCTTGAGCAGTGTCGGGCTCTGGATCTGCAGGCGGATCTGCTTATGGCAGCACGGCGAGCACATGATGATCGATGCGCCGGAACGGATGCCGGTGTGGATCGCATAGTCAGTGGCGATGTCGCAGGCGTGCAGCGCGATCATCACGTCCAGCTCGCTGGGCGCCACGCTGCGCACATCGCCGCATTTGAACACCAGCCCGGGATGTTCCAGGCGTGCAGCGGCGCTGTTGCACAGGTTCACCATATCTTCGCGCAGTTCGACGCCGGTGACCTGGGCTTCAGCATTGAGGGTATTGCGCAGGTAATCGTGGATGGCAAACGTCAGGTAGCCCTTGCCCGAACCGAAATCGGCGACCCGCACCGGCTGATCGAGTTTCAGCGGCGACGAGGTCAGCGCATGGCTGAACACCTCGATGAATTTGTTGATCTGCTTCCACTTGCGCGACATCGATGGGATCAGCGCCTGCTTGGCATCGGTCACGCCCAGGTCGGCCAGAAACGGCCGGCTCAGGTCGAGAAAGCGATTTTTTTCGCGGTTATGCTCGGCCGACGGCGCCTCACGCAGTTGCTGCGGCTTGCTCTTGAACAGCGAACTTTTGTTCTTCTTGCTGTACTCCAGCTGGGCTTCGTCGGTCAGCGCCAGCAAGTGCGCGTTCTTGAACGACGTCGGCAACAGTGCGGCAATTGCCGCGACGCCTTCGGCTACGGGCAGGTTCTTGGTGATGTCGCGGGTTTTGTAGCGGTACACAAAGGACAGGCACGCCTGCTCCTTGACAGTCACCGGTTTGATAATCAGCCGTTGCAGCTCGGCTTCGTCACCGACGTACTTGGCCAGCACCAGCTTGATAAAGGCATTGTGCGCGAGGCTTTCGCCGAGCAGTTCGATGAACTGGGCGTGATGATCCGGCGCAGGGCGGGCGGGTTGAGCGGTGACGGACATGAACAAAAACGCCTCGGGCTGGGAATGCCGGGCATTTTAGGGGGGATGGAGGCTCAGGGCACGGAGTTATTTGATCAACGGTACTGCACTTGAACACTGCTGGGGCTAAATGTGGGAGGGGACAATCCCCCTCCCACACTTTTTGATCGCGGTGTTTGGGCTACTCAAGTACCACCAGGCGATTGGGCAGTTCATTGCGCGCCTGGGTCACCGGCACATGCACCTTGAGCAACTCGCCACAGGCTTCGATGCAGGTAATGAACCCGGCCAGGGTCTGGCCTTGTTTGACCTGCTGGGTGAAGGCTTGGACGATGGCGTCCCAACGGCTGTCGTCCAGGCGCTTGGAAATGCCTTCATCCACCAGGATTTCCACGTAGCGCTCAGCCTCGCTGACAAAAATCAGCACCCCGGTACTGCCCACTGTGTGGTGCAGGTTCTGCTCCAGAAACTGCCGACGCGCCAGGTTGGACGCGCGCCAATGCCGCACTGAGCGTGGGATCAGGCGCGTGGTGACTTTGGGCAAGCGAAACACCAGGCAGAGCACAATGAACGTCGCCCACTGCGCCAACAGCAAGGTGTACATGGTCAGGTAGCCGGACAGGTAATGCACCACGCCCGGCACCACCAGGGCGATCAGGCTGGCCCACAACAACGGGATGTACGCGTAGTCATCGGCACGGGCGGCCAGCACCGTCACCAGCTCGGCGTCGGTCTGCTGCTCGACCCGGGCGATCGCTTCGGCGACCTGGCGTTGTTCGTGTTCACTCAGTAGTGCCATGGTTGTAGATGCTCTTTTCTCGTTATTGTCATTACCATCCGCCCGAGGCCCCGCCGCCGCCGAAGCCACCGCCGCCGCCTCGGAAACCACCGCCC
>NZ_LEKF01000044.1:0-12312 GCF_001029595.1 Pseudomonas sp. ARP3 | reverse complement strand
AAACGCTTCGACTTCAAATGCCCGATCGAGGTGATGGGCGAAGTGATGCAAGAAGCCGTGGTGATGCGGCATGATGCTCCCGCTTCAATTCAATAACCGTGTTGCACTCAGATCCTGCAACCGCCCCCTATAAAATCATGATGCTGATTGGAGATATTCAGCCCAATCAGCGCTCTACCAACGCGACGCCCCTAACCGTAAATAATGGCAAGGCGCAATCTTAATTCAACCCCTCCAAGGCGCTCAATGGAGGACAGCACTTATCTACCAAGTGCTTTGTAATAATTGAGCAATTTCCACTCTTCTATCTGCCAATTATACTTGTTTTTTATAGCTAGCTGACCATTGCTTCCCATTATTCGCGCCTGCTCAGGATTCTCACATAAGAAATCAATTGCACGTGCGATGGACTGGCTGTCAAGAGGATCAACACACAGGCCACATTCACTCTCGATCACAACACTACGCCACAACGGAAAATCTGAAGCGATGACGGGTACGCCCGCACTCATATACTCGAACATCTTAACCGGCAGCGCATCAATGTAATTGATGGTCGGATGAAGAGTGACCAGCCCTGCCAAAGAACGCTGCAAGACGTCTCTAATGCCCTCTCTATCGAGATAACCTAAAGCGTCCACCTTCTTCCAAGCGAACATGCCTTGAGCCTGCGACTCGACAGCAGGCTCTGAAAACACACCGGCCAGCAAGAGTTTGACGTCATGCGCGCTACGCCCTACCGCGTCGATAATCTCCAAGATCCCGCGATTCTTCGAAATACCGCCGACATAACAAACATTGGGACTGAGACTTTGTTGCGCTGGCACGCCATCGGTCAATTCACCCAAGATAGGAAAATTATTGATATCAACAACATTCGAGTTAATTCTTAAAAACTTATCTCTGATGAAAGGCGTTGCCGCTATGACCCCGGTAAATTTGGACAAGACAATATGTTCGTACAAGTAAAAAACGCGGGAAAGCACATGTCTAACCACAACGTTCATGTAAGATTTAGCTAAAATTTGCTTTGGCAGATCTTCGTGTGCATCGAAAATTACTTTTTTATTATGACGCAGCAGCTTTCTGCCAACCGGGATCAGCTCTGGATCATGGATATGGTAAATATCGGCATCCACCAAAATTGCTCGTTGGAACACCCTTCGAGTGGTAGCGTACATCCGATTCAGTCTGCCTCTGGACCTGCCAACATCATGAATATTGATTCCGTTTTTCACTTCCTCACCCATACCATCGGCCACAACTAGCGACACTTCATATCCGGCATTTTTCAAGGACGCACACTCCTTGAAGAAAATTCGACTATCAAAACGAGGATGCGCCGATGTCAGGTGACATACTTTCATGATAAAACTTCCGAACGTTGAATGTTAAAAACACGTGGCATCAGGAGTACACGCTAAATCGCCGCCCCGTTAAACGAGCAATCACTCTTTGTACAAGCTTCAGAGTTCGATATCGCCCATTCCAAGTGGAAAAATCAGTATGACTATGAATCGGAGCATTCATCAGGTCATCGAACTCGGCTCTAGAGATCCTCAATTTTTTGCAAAAATAAGCAATATCGAGCTCAAGCTCATCCAAGTCATATAGTGGATCCTCGAGCTTCTCTAGCGCCGTTTCTCTGCTCATCTGACCGGAGACTATCAGGCTAGATAAGTGTGGGCGACGCTTATCGTAGCCAAATTTCTTGGGAAGATAATAATTCTGAAATAGCTTAGTAAACTGCGACTCGCCATGCTTACGGGCGTATGGCTTGTAGCCAACAGTATCCCTTAACTCTTGCAGCGCCTGCTCCTTATCGTATGGCATATAATTCAAGGGCCGCACAGTACGCATTTTTTTTATAAACGGGTACCAAATATAATACTGAAAAAAACTGATAGTCTTATAATTTTTAAGCTTGCGGGTACCGAATTTCTTATGAATTGCCTTCAGATTAATGGCATCCATTGCAGTCCCGTGCCACGACTCTGGAAAAACTCCTTCCGTCGCTAGATTTCCGCCAGACATCATGCAGTTAATACCATTCTTTATGGCGAAGTGATAAAGACTCGAGAAAAATATGTGATCTTGAGGAACGTCTTGGTTAGAGATGCCGGCTCTCATGTACGCAAGATGTAAATCACGCATTTCCTCCCAATCGACCACATGCGTGTGAAGATCATAATCGCAATGCTTGACGATGGATTCAATGTTCGCAACCGCCAGTTCACTGTTCCATCCAGCATCTACATGAACCACCAGCGGACGGAGCCCCCAGTCCTTCACCTTTATCGCCAAGTAAGAACTATCAACGCCGCCACTTAACCCCAGGACACAGTCATACTCCCTCCCCTTTCCGGCCTGTTTTATCTCTTCAATAATTTGCGCCCACTTCGCAGCCCCGGCCTCATTAGGAAACCAACTGCTCTTAGAAACCAGATCAAACTTCAAACAGTGATTACAGACACCTTCCTCACTAAAGGTAATCTCCTTATCAGAGGTATCCATTACACACTTGGTGCAGATCCTATATGTGTCATTTTGCAGCATAAGTACTGTCCACATTTCGTTTAGAGAAGATCAAGAGCGCCATCAACATACCTATTCCAGATGATAGCAACGCGGTTGTAGCGGCCTGCTCAACGACTAAGATGGAATAAGAGAAGCCAAGACATATAAAGCTAGGATTACTTTTCAATAGAAATGCAGAATCCAATATAAGAAAAACAACGCCTACCATCACGATTGTCAGAAAATAGTACGGCAGCCCTCCTGCCCCTAAACTATAGACAAATGCATTGGTATTGGCATTAAGACCTTCCATACCTAGGAAATTTTCGCCTACAAGAAGGCTGACGGGCTTATCCTCAATCGCTCCACCCAACAGCGTCCAGGAGGTATGGTCTGAACTCATAAATTCAAAAAAAGATGACATCACCCATGGTGGAACGGTAAACGACCTACGAATGAAATAGTCGGCTACATAAGAGTAGCCATTCAGGCTGTATTCAATAATAAATATGCAAAAAGCCCCAACCACCAGCCAATATACATATTTTATAAAAAAAACTATCTTCGCCTTGTTTGCCGCCACTCCCAGAAGAGCAGCCACACCGATAGCTAACAGAGGCGCCTTAACTCCCAACAAGTAAAAAAATGTCAACCAGCACAACATTGGCACTATCATTAGCCAGTGTTTTTTCTTCCAGCATGCCCAGAAAGCAATAAAAGGCGAAACGCCATTAATGATTGCAGAACTGATATAGGAAAAGAGAGAGCCTGAAATAAATATCTCCCGCCCCTCCAACCTGCGCTCATACACACTAGAGAAGTCAAAGCCTGCAGAGGCGGTCGGGTTAGATAACGCAACGGCAATACCGACCGCGACAAGAGAACAAAGAATAAAGATCACACTACCTTGAGTTAGAATTCCAGGCACCCGGATGACTGGCATGCTAATGACCATTAGCTTGACGATCAAAAGAGGTAGCACCAATACCGAGAAAAGCATGAAAAACTCTTCAATCGCTACATTTCCGCGTACGGAACTTAACATCACATAAGGGAGTAAAACAAAAAAACCATATAGGAACGAAAAAAAATCAGAGGGCCTGATAATTTTCTTAGGTAATAGTACACCGAGCAAGATTACCCCGCACAGGACGCGGAACATGTAGGCCATATCCGCATCTATATGTGTATAGCCTATATATTCATTATCCTGCTGCAGCTGCAGGACGTACGAAATCATTATAAACAACCCAATGGTTCCCAACACCATTGAGTTAATTATGCTTGCTTTGATCAAACGCCCATTGCCCATACTATAACTGAATGCTTTTAGGGTAATTGATTAGGACCGCGCGATGCTTACCGTGAAAAACAAACATACTACCCGCCGCCGCCCCCGAGACATGCCCTTCTTGAATGACACTCGCTAGATCCTCGATAGACCCTGCACCTCCACACGCGACCACGGGAACATTAACTCTACTGGTGGTACGCAAAATAGGGCTTAAGTCATAACCGCTCATCGTGCCGTCTCGATCAATATTATTTATAAAAATTTCGCCGACGCCCTCGGATACCAAATGGTCGATGTGCTCGTCCAAGCCGCACTTCACTTCGACCGTTGAAGACCTCACATAGACTTTATAGGTACCGAATATATTTCTCTTAATATCTACAGCACCTACAATCGCCTGGCTTCCAAATATATCTGCAGCCTTCCTTATAAGCCCTTTTGACTCAACCGATGCAGTATTTATTACTACTTTTTCAATACCCAACCTGATCAACTGCCTGACTTGGGAAATAGTCCTAATGCCTCCCCCATATGCCAGAGGCATAAAGGCCTCCCCCGCTATCTCCTCAATCAACTGATAATTGGGCTCGACTTGATTTTTCGATGCATCGATATCAAGAACAACAATCTCATCCGCTTCCTTGTCACTAAAAATTCTGACAGCATTAACAGGATCGCCGATATACCTTGAATCCTTGAATTTTTTGGTTTTTACCAAGCCATTGCCGCTTATCAGCAAACAAGGAATTATGCGTGGGCGGTGCATTTATAGTTCTCGCGCAAAAGAATTTAAAAGGCGCTTGCCAAAGCGATGACTTTTTTCAGGATGAAACTGGACGCCGCATATATTCCCCTGTGCAACACCAGCCGCGAACTCTAGACCATACTTCGCAGTCAATATAACATTGCGTGGGTCGGCAGGTTGCATAAAATAGCTGTGCACGAAATAGAATCGGGCATCGCTCTCAATATCATCCGTCAAATAGTGTCGTACGCCAGCGCACGCAAATACGTCATTCCAACCCATGTGAGGTACGCGTAAACCTTCTATTTCGGGAAATTTTTTCACTTCCATATCGAGCCATCCAAGACCAGCTTCATTTCCTTCAGAGCTACTCTTGCCCAGCATCTGGGCGCCCACGCAGATCCCCAAGAGTGGAGTATGTTGCCCCAATACCTTGCCTTCCAACAGACCAATCAGACCACTGGCTTTTAAATTTTTCATGCAGGCATCAAACGAGCCATTACCAGGCAGAATGATTTTACTTGCCTTCTCAATTTCCTGCGCATCTGAGGTGATCAGCGATCGAATACCCAAACGCATCAACATGTTCGATACAGCGGCCACATTGCCTATATCGTAATCGACAATAACAATCATTTTTTCTCACCCAAGCTGAAATGATACGACATGGCTATGTAAACGAAATACAAAGCAGCATATCCAGCACTGTAAATCTTCAACGCCGTCGCGTAATTCTGAAAGACGCTCAACGCAGTCACAGTCATCGCCAGTAGAGCCAACTGCCACATCAAATCAAGATTTTGCTTACCAGCGATGTAAACCATATAGCTCAGAGGACTGGCAATAAATGCCAACGCAAAGTAGGGCAACATCCAAGTAGCGATGGTTCCAGAGAAACGCCACTTCTCGCCAAAAAACACAACAAAAAGCGACTCACTCAAAAATAACATAGCTACGACAAATACTAATGAACCAACGGACAACACCTTAAGCGTGCGAATATACATATCGCTGCACTCTCCATATTGCCGATAGTGGGAAGCGGCGTGCCGTTTGAAAACGTCCAGCACCGACTTCCCCAACAGGCCAAGCGGAGCGCCTAGAATCCGCAATGTCATGGCCAGCAACCCAGCCACCTCAGCCCCATATCGATGCGCCACAATGATAATGGGCAACTGCGCAGCTGCGGAATTTATCGCATCCGCAGGTAGCGAAAATTGTGGAAACCTACGCTGACGGGACCAAAACTCTTTGATTGTTTTTACTTTAGTTGCATCCTGACCAGGGACACGAAGCGGCATGAGCTTCATGGCGATGCCACAAGCAATCAGTCCGCCAAGAAAATAGCCAACACCGAGCGTTGTGGCGCTTGGCTGAATCCAGCCCAACCCAATTTGTAAAAGGGTGATCGCCGATGCGCTGCAGATTCTCATTCTCGAAAGCTGGCCATAATTGCCTTCTGCGGCCGCCCAAGATTGCCAAGTCTGGAGAACGCCAATAGTGAGGGCAGTAGGGACGGCACATAGTAGTAACGTAATGGAAATACTCTGAGTGATTGCCGGGAACGCATATGACAGTACCAAAATCGCAAACATCAAACCGAAAGCGACCATAAGTGACGTGACCAGCACTGCATAGGCAGCATGACCTCGGGGTTCCCCGTCCTGCTCGATAGCCAGTGCGGTCTCAAACCTGCCGGTTACGAGTACGCCCAAAAAGACCACACCGCCCAACCACGAAGCAAAAACACCAAACTCACCGGGCGAATAGAGCCTCGCGATGACCAAAGCACCTAGAATGGGGATGATTTGGGCAATCGCCGACCCGGTCAGTACCGAGGCTATACTTCTCCAATAATCACTCTTTAAGATGAGCCTCATTAAAAAATATTCACTGTTGTATGTGTTGGACAATTAAGATCTGTTTGAGGGGCTGCGCCTTAATTCGACGTGTGTCCGGCAGTTTTTCATCCGCCACCAACACTATCACCATAAAAAGGCGCCTGCTCATGCCGACATTAGCTAATGGCTACTTCGACGATTTTCTTTTGATCCTCCACACTCAAGTATGGCCCCATCGGCAAGCTAATTACCTGATCGGCAATAAGATCACCCACTGGCAACTTTGCATCAGGGTCAGCAACTGCTGGTTGCTTGTTCAGAGGAATCGGATAGTGAACTGCCGTAGGAATTCCAACGTCACTGAGTTTTTTCTGCAATTCCTCTCGATTCTCGACCAGCAAGGTATATTGCGCCCACGCACTCGAATTGTAGGATTCGACAAAGGGAGGTGAAAACTTACCGGACGCTTTGAATAAATCATTGTATCTGCCAGCCACCTCCTCACGACGCTCCAACTCGTCAGAGAAAATCTTTAACTTTGGCAGTAAAATGGATGCTTGAAGAGTATCCAAACGGCTGTTCACACCTACTCTAATGTGATGGTAGCGCCTATCCTGTCCATGCCTGGCAATCTGTCGAATGATAGTTGCTAGACTATCGTCATTGGTAAAGATCGCGCCGCCATCGCCATAGCAGCCCAGAGGCTTACTAGGGAAAAAGCTTGTGCACGCAACCTTGCTCAGGTTGCAGGAGCGTCGACCTTTGTAAATAGCACCAAAGCTTTGCGCCGCGTCTTCAACAACAGGGATGCCATACTTCTGGGCGACTGAGTTAATCGAGTCAAAGTCAGCGCATTGGCCATAAAGCGATACAGGAATGATAGCTTTCGTGCGGGTCGTGATCGCAGCAGAGAGCAACGCAGGATCGAGGTTATACGTTTTTGCGTCGACATCGATATACACAGGCTTTGCGCCAAGCAGTGCCACCGTTTCCGCCGTAGCAATATAGGTGAACCCTGGGGTGATTACTTCGTCCCCCGGACCTACCCCCAGCGCCATCAAAACGATCTGCAGCGCATCTGTTCCATTTGCACAGGTAATACAGTATTTAACGCCAACGAATTCTTTCAGCCGATCTTCTAACTCATAAACTTCTGGGCCGAGTATATACTGGCCATGAGCCAGGACTTTTTGTATACCCGAATCTATTTCATCTTTTATTCTGGCTTGCTGAGTTTTTAGATCAATGAATTCAATCATTTAAGCGTCCATTTTTTTTAGTTCATTTTGACACAACACATACACCGCGGCTGTATGCTGACATTTCACCGCCCCTTCCCCATTTAACGGAAGGTCAAGTTGCTCGCCAAACTCACTCATCCAGCCAATCTGCTTAGCAGGCACGCCGACCACTAAAGCATATGCCGGCACATCTCTATTTACCACAGCACCCGCACCAACAAAAGCGTAACGCCCAACTGTAGTACCACACACTATCGTGCAGTTAGCGCCAAGCGTCGCACCTTTCTGTATAAGCGTATTACGGTACTCATCTTTTCGCTGAATCAGTGATCGGGGGTTATAGACATTTGTAAACACCATACTAGGACCACAAAACACCCCCTCTTCTAATGTAACATTATCGTACACCGAAACATTGTTTTGAACCTTGCATCGGTCGCCAATGACGACTTTATTACCAACGAAGACGTTTTGCCCGAGAGAAACTTCCTCACCGATTACGGCGCCGCTACATACGTGTACAAAATGCCAAACTCGGGATCCACGCCCGATACTAGCCCCGTCATCAACAATCGCACTTGGATGTACCGTATAATCCATTTCGCCCTCATCATTAACATACAAAAGCAACACATCCAAAAAATAGCTTAACTATTAATATCCGACAGATCAAACTATCGAATCTCAGCTATTCATTTCAACTCACAATCCAGTACCCCAACCAACTGCTGCTCAATAAAAAATTCGTGCCCCGCATCAGCAGGAAAAATGCAAACGCTCGGTTGGCAATTCATCATAGCCGTCCCAAGAGATAGGAATCCCCACGAGCGACTCTCAGCGTGGAAATATTTGCGCCCATTACACACCGCAGACACCCTGGAGTTTGCATTTTCCCGCTTACATTTATCGCCATGTAAAAACGGAAAATAATCAGCTACTCCTATAAAAATCATACGTTTGTGAAAATATTTTCAATTGGGCTTATCGCTTCTGGCGTGAAATTAGTCCGCACGGGGGATGCACACACAATAATCGTGCCTCCCCCCGCTATCAAGCAGCTTGAATGAAAAATATCGGCGCAAAATCAATTCCCGTTTGCGGCGCGCAGTGAACTGAGAGGCCACCATCACCTGGCAGAACTACCACGAATGGTACATGATGGCGGTCAGTCTCATTCTGAAGTCGCTGCCAGGGCCGCTTTCAGGAACGGGACTGCGAACAGGCCATACTGCCGCGCTCCCAGCTCATTTAAATGACTGTCATCCATATAGATCAGTTGCCCTTGTACAAAGGGTGCATCGCGGAAGAACTCGCTGCGGGAAAAATCAAGAAACTGCACCCCGCGGTAGCGATTAGCCAGCTCAGAGACTTTTTGGTTGGCGCCTGCCCATTCGCTATTTTCCGTAATACTCACCGGCAATCCCAGCGCAGCAAAACGCTTTACCCTAACCAGGTTGGTGTTAAACATCGGAACCTGAGCCAGGACAATGACTTTCACATCACGCTGGGCGGCGGTGTCTAGGAAATCAGCGAGCGCAGCCATAAAATCTTTACTAGGGACATGCCATTGCCACATGGCGGCTATTACGATCACCTTAGCGTTATCGATGTATCCCTTCAGGGCGGCAATCTGCGCACGGCAATCAGCACGGGAAAAATCAGGAATTCGCTCAACGTCGAATTCGGCGATCGGAACACAATTGCTCGCGGTGATAACTCTCGCGGAAAACTTGCCTAAAACACCTGCCACGTCGAAAAACTCGTTCAATTGCGCAGCATGACTGTCTCCAATAATGAGTACAGGCTGGCTTTGCTCGTGATCACCACGTAAGCAATCTCCAATGATCCGCCCATGACAAATCTGGTCAGGAGGAGAATATCGGGTCATTTCTCTAGGCAGAGGCTTTTCAATCATTGGATTCAGAATCAGGCTAATCGCAATCATGCAAGCGGTAATCGCAGACAACACGACCCAGCGCCTAATCTTGACTAAACGACTTCTCAGGGGGGTTTCCACCCACCGGTAAGATGCCCATGCCAACAGATAGGTTAGAAGTACGAAGCTGCAGATCCATACAATTGGGAGCTTATCCTGGCCAAGGTAATAACGCATAAACGCCAATACAGGCCAGTGCCAGAGATATAGCGAATAGGACAGTGCGCCGATTGTAACTAACAGTGGCAAAGCCAGCAGGTTATTAACCACACCGCGCCGGGAAGCTATAATCATACCTACAGCAATACATGGCAAGCTCGAAGAGAATCCCGGAAAGTTCTTTTCATCGATAAATACGAGTGAAAACAGCAACAATGCAGCGCCCATCACTCCCACTACAAATGACAGCCTTGGAGACCACGATCGACCAACGCCACTTACCGTAATCAGCGCGCCAACTAGAAACTCAGGGACCCTGGCAAGAAGTGAGAAATACACGTGCCTCTGATTATCCGCTGCGCCTAGCTTTACCTCGGCATATGTGAAAAAAGCAATGGACAACACACCGAGCAAAAGCGCAAGGAACTGACGAGGAACATAGTAAATAATAATCGGCAAAAACAGATAAAACTGCATCTCAATTGCCAGCGACCATGTATGCAACAATGGTAACTCGTGCGCGCCCGGCGCAAAATAATCCCCAAATCCAGCGTAATACTGATTACTCACAAACAATAATGCAGAGCGTAAAGAGCTTTTAAAAAATGAAAAATCTACCGGTGTGAGCAACAGAGCGGAAACCACACACACCAAGGACAACATAACCAGGTAGACCGGGATAATTCTTTTGACTCGCGCCCAATAGAACTGACTCCAACTCAGCGCCTTGCCTTCTTTAAGAAGGACAGAAGAAATAATATAACCAGAAATCACAAAAAAAATATCCACACCAATGAATCCAGCCGGCAACCAGCTGCTATTGGCATGAAAAATCATGACGGCCAAGACCGCAATCGCTCTCAACCCTTGAATATCACCCCTAAAACCAATACCACTGTGTTCATTCGAGTCATTATTTTTTTTTGACATCAGCAATGTACTTTTCGCCTCACCAGCCACTACAGATTATTAATATTGGAAATCGAAAAGGATGGCAAGCGCCATCCTATCAGCACGAAAACCAATCAACGTAGCAGGGTTGCAAGCATCGGGTGACCCTCACCAGCGCCCGGTGCCACAGGTGCGGAAGCACGAATGGTCTCCACAGTTTGAACACAGTGGCGTGCGTCTTCTATACCATAGCCACGACCAGCTAATATTTCTTGGTAACTGATGGTGTGAAGATCAGTAAAGCCTTCCGAGAACTCCAGTTCTTCACCGTCTACTGTAATAGAACGGTAGGTCGACTTTTTACCTTTAACCGCGGCGGGCAAATCATTGGCGTCGATAGTCAGAAACCAACGCACCTTCGCTTTCTCGTATTCCAGATAGCCAGCCGCCTTGTGTTCATTAACAAAATGCACGACGTTTCGCTCAAGCTTGCCAAAAACGAAATGCAGCATGTCGTAGAAGTGAACGCCAATATTGGTCGCCACGCCAAATGACTTACGTGGGTCGCCTTTCCAGCTTTCCATGTACCACTTGCCACGAGAGGTCATATAGGTAAGTTCGACTTCGTACTTACCGTCTTTTTGCTCACTGGCGACCTTGCTCTTCAAGTTTAGGATTGCTTGGTGATGACGAAGTTGCAGGATGTTAAATACACGCTTACCGGTTTCTCTTTCTACGAGCGCAAGCTCATCAAGAATTTCGGTGGTAGGCACTAGCGGCTTTTCACAAATAACGTCACAGCCCAGTCGTAGGCCCGCAACAATGTGAGCATGGTGCAAATAGTTTGGTGAGCAGATTGCAACGTAATCAAGCGCTGTGCTCGAATCTCGCTTCAATCGAAATGCATGCTCTTGAAAACGCTCAAACTCAGTAAAAAACTCGCTGTCTGGAGACAAGCTGTCGATGATTCCAACCGAGTCATTGATGTCATACGCAGAAGCCAGCACGTTACCCGTGTCTTTGATGGCACGCATATGGCGCGGCGCGATGTACCCGGCAGCGCCAATAAGAGCAAAATTCTTCATGAGTCTTTCCTATAACATTCGAAGATTCCCAGCATTCCACGAATGGATGCCGGGAGCGCGCGTCATTCAGGACGGCTTGATCATGCCTTTACAATATGAGGTGCGGCAACACGGTACTTACCGCGGCTGTCCACGATCAGTTGGGCAGAAGACTTGATCAGTTCGTAGTCGAACTTCTCGTGGTCAGTGGCCAAAACAATCGCGTCAAAACTTGCCAGGCTATCGGCGGTCAGCTCTACACTGCTGAGGTCAAAATGGTGTTCACGCATTTTAGGGAATACCGGTACATGCGGATCACTGTAGGCAACCGTGGCGCCCTTGGCTTCGAGCATCTCCATGATTTCTACTGAAGGCGACTCACGCATATCATCTACGTTTTTCTTGTAGGCGATACCGAGTATCAGGACTTTGCTCCCCTTTAGCGGTTTACCCCGGTTATTCAAGCCGTCTGCCAACTTGCTCACAACGTATTCGGGCCTGAATTCAACACATAAGTGCAACGCTCACCCCTGTATGCACTTCGTACGGCGTCTTCCAGCCCAAGCGCTTGCGCGGGCGTAGATTGATCCTCGCTACTGTCCGATTGACGGCTTCGACGGTCAG
>NZ_LEKF01000043.1:0-13376 GCF_001029595.1 Pseudomonas sp. ARP3 | reverse complement strand
CCTGAGTCAGCTGCCGGTAATGCGTAGTCATCTGCGCTTGAATCCTTCGGTGTGAGAGCCTGGATTCTACCGGTGGCTGGCTCTCTGCCTCTCGTTTCAAGCGTTGCGCTTATTCTATGAATTCAGGCTACTAAAATTCCATGTACTGATACGTTAAATCTACGAAAAAGCTTGTTGCAGCCTGGGTAATGATTATTTACCTGCTTGCTTGGATTGTAAGCATCAGACATGTCGGTTCCCGCGTGCATGGTCGATCCAGTGGCTAATTGACGCTCGAAAATGGAGGCGTTGTCACTGCGCTCTGCGCGGGGTGGCTCGGGCTGAGATAACCCCAGAAGGGTGCACAGCTCGGTGAGAAACATCTGCAAGTTGGCGGTTTTCATTACCACCCGCTGATCCCACCGCCCCAACGCTCGATGTATGCCTCGACCTTTGTTCAATCACACCCATTCTCCCTGGCTACGGCAAAAGCCGCGATTCTAACGGGGAAGGAGCGATGTGATGGCATAACCTGGGCTTACAAAACTGACTCTGCCGCTATCACTTGCAGAGTCACCTGCTACAACCTCAGCTTGTCGCCTGGGAAATCACAGAGAGCGACACCTATGAACGCCTGTCTATAAGATACGTAGCCAGGCGTCAGATTTACCATACCTGATGATAGTCCTTGGGTTGTACTGCCTGTAAACGTCTAATGAAATCGAAGGGCCGATGGCTATCGTTATCCTGGGTGGGTTAGTGAGCTCGACGGCACTCAATCTATTGGTGTTACCAACCTTGGCTTTACACTTCGGGCGCTTTGAAAAGCGCGTCGAAGAGTTTCCCGCCGACGTGGTACCTGCGTAATAACGGTTATGCGACTTATCGGGAAGACACGTACATTGATCGCCACATCACCGACATTCCATAGGTAGCCCGCGAATGATGACGTCCCTGGTCTCATCGATCATCGAGTTCCTCACGGTGAATCCGCACGTCGCCTATCTGGCGGTGTTTCTCCTGGCACTTTCCGAGTCAATCCCGATCATCGGTGCCGTCGTTCCAGGCACAGCCGTGATCCTCGCGCTCAGTGCCTTGGTGCCGAGTGGCGTGTTATTGCTCTGGCCGTTGCTGGTCGCCGCCACGTCAGGTGCCATCGCGGGTGATGGTCTTTCGTTCTGGCTCGGGCATCGATACCACCGCGAGATTCTTGGTTTCTGGCCTTTGAACCGGCACCCTGAACTGATTCAGAGCAGCGAGGCCTTTTTCGAGCGTCACGGCGCCAAGAGTGTGTTTCTCGCGCGCTTCGTACCGGGCGTCCGCGCCTTCATCCCGCTCCTCGCCGGCATGATGGGAATGGCGGTCAGTCGGTTCTATGCCGTCAATATCGCGTCGGCGCTCGCCTGGGCTCCGTCGCATATCCTGTCCGGTGTGCTCGTAGGCGCGACGTTCAGCATTCTCGGAGCGGCCGCCAAACCGCTCGCGATCCTGCTGGTTGTTCTAGTCGTAACGGGCTGGGCGCTCCTGCATATCGTGCGCTGGACGTTACGTCGCGGTGTCCCTCACTTCATTGACGCACTGGGACGGCTGCGGTGCTGGGCCGGCACCCACGACACCTGGCTGAGCCGCAGCCTCACCCATTTACTCGATCCTTCGCGGCCCGAAGCACGGACTCTCGCATTGTCGGCTGTGCTTCTCGTCGGTGCAGCCTGGCTCTTCTTTGGCATCCTTGAAGATGTCGTCACCGGTGACCCATTGCTGCTCGCAGACAGCGCGATATACCACGCGCTTCAAGATCTTCGCACCGCGCCAGGCGATGCGGTGATGATCGCTATCACAGAACTTGGCGACACCACGGTCGTGGTGGCGGTCACGATTGTTGTCTTGCTGTGGCTCATGTGGAAACGCGCCTGGCGTACCGCTACCTATTGGCTGGTGGCGATTGCCGGCGCTTCGGCGCTCAACACGGTCATCAAAGCGGCGTTGCATCGAGCTCGCCCCGATGAGCTTCTCTACTCCGGGTGGGGCGCGTTTTCCTTCCCCAGCGGCCATAGCACGGTCAATGTCGTGCTCTACGGTTTCCTCGCCTTCCTCATCGCGCGTGAGATCCGCCCAGCATGGCGCCTCGTGGTCGCTCTCGGCGCCGCAACCCTGATATTTCTGATTGCATTCTCGCGCCTCTACCTCGGTGCGCATTGGTTTTCCGACGTGCTCGGGGGGCTGGCATTCGGGTCGGCGTGGCTGGCGCTGCTCGGACTGTCCTACCTGGGGCGCCAAGCCGGACGCATTGAGCCAAAGGGCCTACTCGCCGCCGGTTGTTCAGCACTGATTCTCGCCGGCGGCTTCAATATCTATCGTAGCCATGCGACCGACAACGACCGCTATGCCGTCAACGTAAGAACTCCGTCCATGGCCGCCACCGATTGGTGGGCGTCGGGTTGGCAGCAACTGCCGGCACGGCGTATCGATCTGACGGGCGAGACGAATGAGCCGCTGACGTTCCAGTGGGCCGGTGGCCTGCCGGAGTTGCAGGATGTCCTGCAGCGTAACGGGTGGCGCGACTCAGCGGCCTGGACACCGTTGAACGCCCTGAATTGGCTCTCCATCCAGACCGACTCGGCAGCTCTTCCAGTTATTCCACTTTTCGCCAAGGGTCGCCTCCCCAGTCTGATGCTCATTCGACCGAATAGTGGTGGCGAACTTACCAGCTCGCGCCTCGTGCTTCGAGTATGGGTCGTCGATTTCGAGCTAACGAACGGGCGTACTTCAGCGCTGTGGATGGGCTCAGTTGTGAAGGAGCGTTTCTATCATCCCCTATCCCTCGTCACGTTAACGTCGACACAGCCCGATGTGAATGCACCACGGGGCACTCTAGCTGCCGCTTTTAACAACGGGCGGCTCCTACCTCGACCCGAAGGAACGGCAAACGGGGATTGGGATGGCAATGTCCTGTTAGCTCGACACGGCAAGACACAGAAAACAATGTCCGACTGATCCCGGCGAATGCCTGGCGATGAGGTGCACCGCCGAGCTTTTTAGAATCTTGGAGTAGTCAGACGCCATCGCTCTGTTCTGAGTTGCGCCTGGACAAGAAATCTCCTGTGCTCCAACTCTTGAATCATCACCTCCAGATCGCGAGCCGGCGTGTCAGTCTTCCAACTCCAGCCGCAGCAAAATTCAGAGCCGCTACCTCGCTCAAAGCGCGCATTGGTCGGAGTAGGCTCCGGATGCGTCTCACCGCTATTCTGAGGTCATGTAAAGCCTCGCTATCAGTCCGAGCGCTCCAACAGACCGCGGGAGTGATACAGGGCAACCTGAAGTGCCAATATCTCAGCGACAAACTTGTCTACGAATGACATTCAGTCATCTCTTTGAAACGGAATGGTCACGAGCTTAGCAGAAGTGTGGGTCATCAAATATTGACAGAGCTTCAGAGCTGCTATGTGTCTTCGAAGAGGGCTCGAAGGAGAGAACTTTCGAGAGTGTTGTCGCTGATGCGGTTTTGACCCAGGGGGGATGCGGCGGAAATCTTGGACTACCTGGAGGTAGTTCATGTATTCATACGAAGACCGTATCCGAGCGGTCAAGCTCTACATCAAACTGGGCAAGCGAACCGGGGCAACTATTCGTCAGTTGGGCTACCCGACGAAGAACTCTTTGAAGAGCTGGCACGCAGAGTATGAGCGATGCCTCGACCTGCCGCGTTGCTACGAGAACTCGAAGTCGAAGTACTCACCGGCCCAAAGGGAAAAGGCTGTCGAGCACTATCTCGAATACGGTCGCAACATCGCCGCTACCATCAAGGCGTTGGGCTACCCCGCGCGGGATTCTTTGCGTGCCTGGATTTACGAAATGCACCCCGAGTTGCATACGCGTGTTGTCAGTCGATCAGACGGGTTAGCCCGGCCGCCAGCGGTGAAGCAGGCAGCGGTCATCGCGCTGTGCACGCGAAAAGAAAGTGCGAAAGCCCTGGCTCAAAAGCTGGGCGTGTGCAGGCCGACCTTGTACAACTGGAAAAACCAGCTACTCGGCCCAGAGGTATCCCCATCCATGAAGTGTCGACTTGAACCCTCATCGTCACCGGAACGAGAGGAGTTGCAGCGGCAACTCGAATCTCTCCAGCTCGATGTTCGCCGTTTGCAGCTTGAACATGACCTGTTGATGAGGGCGAATGAACTCATAAAAAAAGAGACGGGCATCAACCGGCAAGTCCTGACCAATCGGGAGAAGACATTGCTGGCTGATGCCCTTAGGCATAGGTACTCCTTGCTAGAGCTGCTTGACGCGTTGGGCTTGGCCCGAAGCTCCTATTTCTATCATCGAGCCCGAATGCAGGTCGCGGAAAAGTACACCGAAGTGCGTCGTGCCATGGCGGACATATTCGAGCGCAATCATCGTTGCTATGGCTACCGTCGGATGCGAGCTTCGTTGAGCAGGCAGCGTGTGCGCCTTTCAGAGAAGGTGGTGCAGCGCTTGATGAAGCAGGAGTGCCTAGTCGTCGCCAAGCCGAAACGGCGTCGATACGGTTCCTACCTCGGGGAGATCAGTCCGGCGCCGGAAAACCTCCTCAACCGCGACTTCACGGCCCTAGCTCCGAATGAGAAATGGCTGACCGACATCTCGGAGTTCCAGATCCCGGCAGGCAAGGTGTACCTGTCCCCCATGATCGACTGCTTCGATGGGAAGGTAATCAGTTGGTCGATCGGCACGCGTCCCGACGCCGAGCTTGTGAACACGATGCTGGATGCAGCTATCGAAACGGTGGCCAGTAACGATAAACGGCCTGTTGTTCACTCCGATCGTGGCGCTCACTACCGCTGGCCCGGCTGGTTATCGCGCATCGCTGATGCGAAGCTGATTCGTTCGATGTCGCGCAAAGGCTGCTCACCAGACAACGCGGCTTGTGAAGGTTTCTTCGGCCGACTGAAAACGGAACTGTTCTATCCTCGCAACTGGCAGTCAACGAGCATCGAGCAGTTCATTCAGGCCTTGGATTCATACATTCGCTGGTACAACGAAAAACGTATAAAGATTTCCCTCGGCGCGCTCAGTCCCATTGAGTATCGTGAAAGCCTGGGCTTAGCGGCATAACCAGTCCAAGTTTTTGTCCGCATCCCCCTTGGGTCAAAACCGCATCAGCACCAACACGCCCAGCCTGCTGGGTAGCAAATGACGCGGATAACAATTTCAAGCAGTACATCCAGCATCGAAGCTCCATGGCATAGTCAATTTCAACATGATTACGATCGTAGTTTGGGGCCTGCCGGAGAAGATGTCCGGACTAGACTCGCTCATCCTGCAGCCCTGCCATACTGTTCAGCATGACCCGTGCAACCTTCCGCTTCTACGAGGAGCTCAACGATTTCCTGCCGGCCGAACGGCGGCGGCAGTCCTTCACCTGCGAGTGCGCGCGAGGGGCGACGGTCAAGCACATGATCGAGGCGCTCGGGATACCGCACACCGAGGTCGAGCTGGTACTGCTCAACGACGAGTCGGTGGGCTTCGAGCGGGTGTCTTCGACAGTGACCGGCTGGCGGTGTATCCCAAGTTCGAAGCGCTGGACATCAGCCCGTTGCTCAAGGTTCGTGCGCAACCTTTACGGGTGCTGCGCTTCGTCGCTGATGCGCACCTTGGCGGGCTGGCCAGCCTGCTGCGCATGAGCGGCTTCGACACCCTCTACGACAATGGCTTCGAGGATGGCGAGATCGCCGAGATCGCTGCGCAGCAAGGACGCATCGTGCTAACCCGCGACCGCGAACTGCTCAAGCGGCGGATCATCAGCCACGGCTGTTACGTGCATGCCCTGAAACCGTCGCTGCAGCTGCGCGAATTGTACGAGCGCCTCGACCTGGCGCGTAGCGCGCGGCCATTCAGCCTGTGCCTTCATTGCAACCTGCCGCTGCACGAGATCAGCCCGGAACTGGCCCGGCCGCAGGTTCCGCCACGCATTGGCGCCCTCTATTCGCACTTCCTGCACTGCGACGCCTGCCAACGGGTTTACTGGGAGGGTTCGCACTGGCGCGGCATGTGTGCACTGCTGGCACCTCTGCTGGACCGATAGCCGAGCGCATCGGGCCGGCTGCGTTGCCAGGGATAACTGGCTTGTGCATCAGGTAGATAACGGCCAAAAGCAATGGGATGGACTTCTCCTCACTTCGGCATCTTGAGTGCCAGACTGAAGGTGCGAACCACAGTCAACAGTGAGAAGGAGTCCACACATGAAGCTTATGCGCATTGGGGTCGACCTGGCCAAGAACGTATTTCAGATCCACGGTGTGGATCGCCATGAGAAGCCGGTCTGGCGGCAGCGTCTGTCTCGTGATCAATGGCTTCAAACGGTGCTGGAGAAAATCGAACCTGGTTGTGAGATCGGCATGGAGAGTTGCGGTGGCGCCCATCATTGGGCGCGGCAACTCGAAGCTCGCGGATTTCGAGTCAAGCTGATCGCCCCCCAGTTCGTTAAACCTTATGTCAAAAGCAACAAGAACGACGCAAACGATGCCGAGGCGATCTGTGAAGCGATGAGCCGTCCCACCATGCGCTTCGCTCCCTCGGCCATCCAGAGGGTCTGGAGGTCACGGTCATTGACGATGCCATCGTCCGCGAGCCGAACCTCGTACGTCAGCGTTTCTGGCCGTGTGACTTGGGCCAATTCAAAGCAATCAGTTTGGTGAATCGTTACAATCTCATGCTGGGTACGTCCTGGGAGGCCCTGCCCTTCCGATTTCCAAGCCAAGAGACGATAGAGGCGATGCGCGCCGCCGACTTGATCATTTCCGCTGTTGACCTTTCTTCGGCCCGTCGCGCAATCGCCAGCAGCGCGCTTCTATCCCGACACTGCATGTGGCTTGACCTCGGCAACGAGGCCCGCCATGGACAGGTTGTGTTCGGCGCTGCGCATGTAGACAAGAGGGGCATCTACCCCAACGTGATGGACGCTTACCCTGAAATCGAAACGCTCGAAGATGACACCAAAAAATCCTGCTCGGTTGCGGAAGCCATTCGTTCGCAGGACTGCTTGGTCAACCGGGCAGTTACAACTGCCGGAATGAGCATTGTGTGGGAGTTGCTGCGGACGGGGAAAACCGATAAGCACTGGATCACAGTGGATCTGGCGTCCGGCTCTCAAAACGCCTTTCCGTTCCCTGCTGTTCCGCAATCTGCCTAACTCAACCACTCCCGTCTTCGCATTGATCCAGCCGCTGCTCCATCTGCGATATCAGGTCAGCGGCTTTAACTTCGAGGGCTTTAGACAACCTCATAATCAAGGGAAGTGTGGGCAGACTCTCGCCCCGCTCGATTTTCCCCAGGTGCGCCCGCTCAACCCCAGCCAGGAGAGCAAGTTTCTCCTGAGCTAGGCCCGATTTTAGGCGTTCTTCGCGTACGACATTGCCAAAAGCTCCTGCCACCTGAGGGTCAAAGCTTGATGTTCCTGCCGGTCGCCCGCGTGTAGGTGGTCGCTTCTCCATAGACAGAAGCGTTATCGGCAGGAACAATTAAAACCACGTTTAAGAATACCCGTTTCGCTATTTACGCTATGCCCAGAGGGCCAGCGGAGCGGTTTTATGTGCACACTCCCCTGGTTAGGACTAGCAAATATGACTCACGTTGACCCCTCCGTACCTCAGCACTTGGCAGAGCTTTACCAGGAACTGAACGCATCGAGAGCGACCCTGCTGGCATTGATTGAGGCCGAGGGTTCCGGCATCCATCGGCGGACACTGGATCAGCTTGATCGCATGATTGCAGAGATATTTTTTCCACTGGAGTTCGTTGTTTACAGCGAAGAAGAGACGGTGCCCTCGGATGATCCGGCGTCTGCTACCCCGACCGGGTATGCGTGGCGAGTGACTGGCCGTGAGGGCGAGATCAGGACGCTCCGGTGTGACGAAACCGGCCAGGAAATATCCATCTCGATTGGAAGAGCCATCACAGACTTCGCTTTGGTGCCCAATCACCTACCGGAAGCCTACTTTCCCGATCTCGATCTCACCCCGGCGCAACTGGAGGGGAAATATGCACAGCGTGGCAACGATCACCCTTTCTTGACCAATTACCAGTGGCTTCAAGCAGTGCGCAACAACCAGACCCAGTTTGGATACTGGCAGTGGGTTCTGGCTCAACTGCTGGCCCTGCACCGACGCTCGCTCCCCTAAAGCCCCGCACGAATACCGCGCCAGCCACTGATGCACCTCGGGGCTTGGCGCAGGCCACTCGAAAGCTTCCGCCCGCCCTGTACCTCTTACCCAGATAAATTCCTCTTCAATCGGTGTGGGAAAATGCCTGCCCCGACTTGGGATATCTGCGCCGGCCTTTATCCTAGTCGCAGGCAAATAGAGGAGACCGCGATGCGCACTTTCACCGGCACAATTAAGACTGATGTACAAGGATCTGAGGTGGAATTTGAATTCGAGGTCGATGACAACGCTACTGCTGAACAGATCGAAGCCGAGGCAAAGCAGGCGGCGTTTGAGCTTGTCCAGTGGCATTACGAAGAAGTGAAGTAGGAAAGTGCCCATGAGCGAGCAAGTAACGATGCAGTTCGGCCCCCTGGAGCTGCGCAAGACAGAGGAAGGCTGGCAGTACCTGAGCGAAGGCGTTGGCCATGAGCCTGATACCTGGTGCGATGCTACCAGTGTGCTTGGGCCGTTTGGCGGTTCAGGTGTGAACGATCTGCTTGATGAGTTGGCTGCAACAAAAGCCAACGCAGAAGCACGCGAATCCGAGCTTGTAGATGTTCTCCAGCACATTCGAGGAAAAAGTTGCTGTTCGGACGCTTGGGATGCCATTGACGAGGTTGTGCCGTATAACGACGCGCTGTACAGCTGATACAAGAAAATCCCGCAGCAGACCACAGCCCCTTAATTGGGGCTAAGTCCGTGAGATGGTGCCAATTTTCGGTTACGCAACGATGTCTTGGTCATCAAAGGTATGACGCGCTGAAGGAGTGCTGAACATGTTGGGAGCTGCATTTATCGCCGATATAGCTGGTCTCTTCTACTGGCTGTTGATCCTACTGGCAATTGGCGCAGCCCTCACTTGGTTGTGGACGTTCGTCGATCACCTGGACATCCGCAAGGGTTGGCAAGCTCTGGTGGTGTGCGCCGTGACGATAGTTCTTGTGCGTGTCGTTGGGGCACAGGCCGACCACTATCGGGCGATGGCGACCGCTGCTGGAACCGGGCTACAGCCGGGCGATGGCCTGGGCATCTTCTTCATGTTCTTCATGGGGGTCGGGCTACTTGTAACCCCATTCGTGCTGCTTTTCTCGGGTAACGGCAGCAAGAAGGAAGGCAGTGGATAACCGAGTACGCACCCCTCGCATAAATCTCGATCTCTACCAACTCGGCGGTAAATCCACCGAAAAGCGCTAAAGGCGTCAATCATAATGCTCTACATCCTCCTATGCTCCGTTGTTCTGCTGATCGTGGTCATTGGTACCGTCGCTCGCGCTACGTTGGCCTTGGTTTCCCCCGGCCCTGGGCAGCGGCTACGTCAAATGGTTCTCGTGCTGGCTTCCTATGCTGTAGGCATGGCCTACTGCGCACCACTGCTTTACCTCTTCTTTGGCCCAGATGGCGCTCCGGGGGAAACTCTTGGCGTCGATACTGCGCGGCTAACCGTCTATCTGCTTTTGGCTGCCTCAGTGGCCCTACTCTTCTACATCCCCTCGCTGTGGAAAAGAGCGGCTGACTCCAAAGGCTTTTGGCCGATGGGCCAGCTGACACTCGTTGCTTTGGCATGCTTCGTAGGTGGTAAGTCCGCATATGACCACCTGACGTTCTTCAACAACGATCAAGCTGGTTGGGCAGATGTTGCTCTCATGAAGGAAATCGGAGAAATAACCGATATGCCGGGATGCACCAGCCCGGTTGCCTTTGTCCGGTTCCAATCCACTGGCCCATTTGAATACCGCTGCCCTGGTTTGATCGTTTTCAACCGGCTTTCATCGCAGCCTTTCGGCCCATGGCCACACAACGATAACGGCTCAAGCCAGCAGCTCGCAGATGTCATCCTGAAAATCAAAAGCGAAGCGAAAGTGGCGAAAGACTCTGAAGAGGAGTCCGCCCCGCTATGAGTGCGAAAGCCCGCAAGTCAAAGCCAGCACAGCCACCGGCTGAAATGCCTATTGAGTGGCCGCGCGCCGACCCGGCCGAGCTGGCCAAGTTCGACCCGGCGTCGAAGGTTTGCAACATGAATTGCGGCCCTCACAAGAACGACCCACGCAGCCATACCGAGCGGCTGTTTCTGTGTGCCGACTGCTAACCCAAGGAACCCGCCCCGATGTATGTGAACAAGAACGAATGCGCCGCTGCGCGCCTCGATCCGGCCGCGGTGGCCAAGATCGCTCGCGGCCTTGAGCGCTATGCCAAGCAAGCCGCCGCCCTGCGCCTGACCGTGTTCAGTGACGGTAGCCTGCGCTATGACGACGGTGGCCCCGGCGCGCTGTTGGTGGCCGGAGGTCTGGGGCACAACTTCGACGGTGGCGACGGCGCGAGCAACGACCGCGCGGACGGCCTGCAACGCGGTGAGTGACTGCGCATAACGGCGGATTACGTCAGATCAGCCCTACCAGGGCGGTGTGGTCTGGCAATCTGAACCAAGACTGCCGGCGACCAGTTGTCGGCGGAATAGTAGACCATGGCCAGGCCCTGGCTAAAACGAGGAGAAAAAGATCATGGCAAACGAAGAAGTCGTAGTGACCACCGACACCCAGGATTTGCTGGGGCTGTCCGCTGATGCAGCAGATGTGATTCTTTCCAACTGCCAGGTGCAGATCCAGCTCGTAGATACAGCACCAGCTGCGCAGGCTGTTCAAGCCGACGACAACTCAAAGTAGGCAGGCACGGGCTCGGTATCGGTCATGGCCTTGGGATTCAGGCGATCTTTGAGATGCTTAGCAACAACACCTCGGATACCCAGGAAGCCCGCAATGACCGATGCTGAGTGGAAGAAAGAAGCAGCTCGACTGAAAGGCGCAGCAACTCGCGCAAAATCGAAAGTGAAGAAGGTGACAATGCTCGCCGACAAGATCGAGGCGCGAGAAGCCCAGAAGGCAGCAGAGGAAGCTCTGCGTATGCACAAGCTGAATTACTACGAATTGGTAGCCATCTAGCACGGGCGCTCAGGCGTGATCGTCTGCCCGCCGCCGCCGGCTATATCAAGTCCAGAAATAGGGAGCACGTCCATGGAAATGAAATTTCGCACCCAGTCCGGTGCCACTGTCACTGCCGACCCTATGGCTGAGGCACCGCACCCCGTAGAGCTTGCAGACCCAGCAGCTGAGCGTGGCGTGGGCCACGTCGAGTCCGCTTCCCTTCTGCGCAAACAGATCGAGCGCGTGATTCGTGAATACGGCGCAGATCCTGCGGAAGCCGCTCTGGCGGTCTGCGTCATTCTCGACGGGAACTTGGGTCTGGCTGAAGACGGCTGGTTTGACGATGACGAAACCGTTCTGAACGCGATCATTGCCGGCAGCCAGGCTGACGACTGATCTGTTTGACGAAAAGCGGAGGCGAAAACATTGGTCTGGATCAAGACAAAAGACCTCATGCCTGCTCCAGGGGTGCCCGTGCAGTGCAAACTCAGGCATTGCAGCAGTGGGACTGTCCAGCAGCATCGCCTAGTCCGCGTGGTCGAGGACGATTGTACCTGGCGAACTGCCGGCGACCTTTGCGAAGTGAGTTATGACTGGGACGTGATCGAGTGGGAGTCCGCCTAGGGCAACGGAGAGGGAACAAAAATGATGAACGTACCTATGGGGTTGTTAATTCTGGCAGTGTCATTTTCTGTCAAGGCGGCAGGTCAAGGCGAACCGATGGAACCGTTCCTGGGCATCCTAAAACTGGTAATAGCTCTCGGTGGCTTAGTTGTGGTTTTGACTGCGGCACGTTGGCTGTATAGCTGGTACCAATGTCGAAAAGTAACCCGTACCGCCACTGAATCTGTCAAAGAGCGTGTCGCTCGTGGTCAGAAGCCCTATTGCTAACTCCCATTCTTCAGTGGAGTTTTGCAGGGCGAACCCCGTTAATGCCCACGCCCCGCTTAGCGGGGCTGGGGTCATAGGAGAGGGCCACTTTCGGGCCTCACAATGAAGAAGGACACATCATGGCAACTGAATCTCCGTTTCTGAAGCACCGAGAGATCTTGCTCCACCAATCCTACAGCGCCGCTGGCGCGCTCCAAGATTTTGCCCTGAGCTGCTACAACGGCCAGCTAGGGCAGTTCCGGGGTGACGCCCTGGCCAACTTCGACCAACAGCACTTCGCAATTTTTGTCGAGATGGCCACCTACTACCACCAGCACCGCGAGAATGATCCACACTTGCTCGAGGTCGGCGCGGCCATCTGGGCGGATCGTCGTGATCGCGGGCGAAAGCACTTGGCCGAGCTAGCCGAGCACCGTGCGATCAACCCGAAAGAGTACCCGGACGGCTCGGAGCGAGATTATTTCGACCAGTTGGATTGGCTGAACCGGCAAACTGAACGCATGAAAGCGAAGGGCTGGATCGACGAATAAAACTGAATGGAGACCACGATGGCAAACGCACCCAGCGAGTTGATGCAGCAACAAGATGACCCTGTGTGGTTCGTGGAGGAGCGCCAGCTGAACGGCGACTGGATCGCCATCGACCGCGCGGACGATCAGGCCGAAGCCGAAGCGAAGTTGAGCCATGCCGAGAACTGCCTTCCAGGCACGTACCGTCTGAATCGGTCGGATTGGTGAGCCCGGCCACGCAAGAGCCATCCCATCCAGGAGAAGCGCAGCCAAGTAGCAGCCGATCGTGCTCTGTTTCCTGTAGATGATTTCTCCTCGGCTTCCTCCTGTCGCAGGGAGGAGCCGCCTCCACCGCCCATCAGTTGGGATTTCCCGTTGCCGCCGTAGGCTGAGTCTGTAGGCACCAGGTAGGTGCTCAGAGGACAGCCAATGCACCCGTCAATCTCCCGCGCACACCAGTTCGACGACCAGGTAGTTATCCCGGCACTGGGCCAGCAGCTCACCCTGCTTGGGTTCGAGCCTGAGCCTGCTGTGCTGGCAGAGGGAACCTATTTCGATGCGCCGACAGTGGATCTGGACAGCTATGACCACGTTGTAGTCTGTGTGTCTGGCAAGGACAGCATCGCTTGCCTGCTGGCACTGATCGAACAGGGTGTGGATCTGCGTCGTGTTGAGCTCTGGCACCATCGGGTGGATGGTGCAGAGGGGAGCACCCTCATGGACTGGGCTTTCAATGACAGTTTCATCGAGAAGTTCGCAGCTGCATTCAATCTGCCGCTCTATTTCTCCTGGTTGCAGGGTGGCATCGAGGGCGAAATGCTCAAGATGGACGCCTACTCCAAGCCTCACATGGTCGAAACTCCAGGCGGAATTATTTGCTTGGATCGTGATACCAGTCG
>NZ_LEKF01000042.1:0-15006 GCF_001029595.1 Pseudomonas sp. ARP3 | reverse complement strand
AACCGGCACTGCTCAGGCTGGCCTCACCGTGCAGCCGGTAAGCCTCCACCCAACGGCGAAGCAAGGTGGGGTCCATTTGAAATTGAGCGGCGATACGGCGAAAACCCCGGCCTCGTTCAAGAAAAGCCGTAATGGCGGAAAGCTTGAACTGCGTCGTGTACTTGCTCATGAAAAAGCCCCAGGAGTTGGATAGGTGTCCAACTTTTGGGGCGCACTTCATACCGCCATCGGGGGCAAGCCCCCTCCCACATTTGATCTCCTGTGTTCTTAAGAGGCAATCAGCTGCCGCAGCACATAGTGCAGAATTCCCCCCGACTTGAAGTACTCCACTTCATTCAAGGTATCGATCCGGCACAGCACCTCGACCTTCTCCGTGCTGCCATCCTCCCGGGTAATCACCAGCGTCAGGTTCATACGTGGCACGATCTCCACGTCGCTCAGCCCCAGAATATCGATCTTCTCCTTACCGGTGAGTTTGAGCGCCTTGCGGTTCTGATCCAGCTTGAACTGCAACGGCAACACGCCCATGCCCACCAGGTTGGAGCGGTGGATGCGCTCGAAACTCTCGGCAATCACCGCTTTGACTCCCAGCAGATTGGTGCCCTTGGCCGCCCAGTCGCGGCTGGAGCCGGTGCCGTATTCCTGCCCGGCGATCACCACCAGCGGCGTGCCTGTAGCCTGGTATTTCATCGCGGCGTCGTAGATCGCCATCTTCTCGCCAGTGGGGATATACAGCGTATTGCCACCTTCCTCGCCGCCGAGCATTTCGTTGCGGATGCGGATATTGGCAAAGGTGCCGCGCATCATCACTTCATGGTTGCCCCGACGTGAGCCGTAGGAGTTGAAGTCGCGCGGTTCCACGCCCTGTTCGCGCAGGTAGCGGCCGGCTGGGCTGTCGACCTTGATATTACCGGCGGGGGAGATGTGGTCGGTTGTCACCGAATCCCCCAACAACGCCAGCACGTTCGCACCTTTGACGTCCTTGATGACCGGCAGCGGCCCGGCAATGTCGTCGAAGAACGGCGGGTGCTGGATGTAGGTCGAGTCTTTCTGCCACACATAGGTGGCGGCTTGTGGCACCTCAATGGCCTGCCATTGCTCATCCCCGGCAAACACTTCGGCGTACTCCTTGTGGAACATGCCAGTGCTGACCTGGGCCACGGCGTCGGCGATTTCCTGGCTGCTGGGCCAAATGTCCTTGAGGTATACCGGGTTGCCCTGCTGGTCGTTACCCAACGGCTCGCTGCTGATATCGATGCGCACGGTGCCCGCCAGGGCGTAGGCCACTACCAGGGGCGGCGATGCCAGCCAGTTGGTTTTCACCAGCGGATGCACGCGGCCTTCGAAGTTGCGGTTGCCGGACAAAACCGATGCCACGGTGAGGTCGGCTTTCTGGATGGCTTTTTCGATCGGCTCGGGCAAGGGCCCGGAGTTACCGATGCAGGTGGTGCAGCCATAACCCACCAGATCGAAACCGAGCTTGTCCAAGTATTGCGTGAGCCCTGCGGCCTTGTAGTAGTCGGTGACCACTTTGGAGCCGGGCGCCAGGGAGCTTTTCACCCAGGGTTTGCGCGTCAGGCCTCTTTCCACGGCCTTCTTGGCCACCAGGCCGGCGGCCATCATCACGCTGGGGTTAGAGGTGTTGGTGCAGGAGGTGATCGCGGCGATCACCACGGCGCCGTTTTTCAGGCGATAGGTCTGACCGTCGAAGTCGTAATCGGCTTCACCCACCAGGTCGGCATTGCCTACGGCGACACCGCCGCCGCCTTCGCTTTCCAGGCGACCTTCTTCTTTATTGGTGGGTTTGAATTGCAGGTCGAGAAAGTCGCTGAATGCCTGGCCGACATTCGGCAGCGCCACCCGGTCCTGGGGACGCTTCGGCCCGGCCAGGCTGGCTTCGACGCTGCCCATGTCCAGGGCCAGGCTGTCGGTGAACACCGGCTCCTGGCCCGCGTGACGCCACAGGCCTTGGGCCTTGGTGTACGCCTCGACCAGTTTGACGGTTTCTGTCGGACGGCCCGAGAGGCGCAGGTAGTCCAGGGTCACTTCATCGACCGGGAAAAAGCCGCAAGTGGCGCCGTATTCCGGGGCCATGTTGGCGATAGTGGCGCGGTCCGCCAGGGGCAGGTCGGCCAGGCCGTCGCCATAGAACTCGACGAACTTACCCACCACGCCTTTCTTGCGCAGCATCTGGGTCACCGTCAGCACCAGGTCGGTGGCGGTGATGCCTTCCTTGAGTTTGCCGGTGAGCTTGAAGCCGATCACTTCGGGGATAAGCATCGACACCGGCTGGCCGAGCATCGCCGCCTCTGCTTCGATACCACCCACGCCCCAGCCGAGCACGCCCAGGCCGTTGATCATGGTGGTGTGGGAGTCGGTGCCCACCAGGGTGTCGGGGAACGCATAAGTGCGGCCGTCTTCGTCTTTGGTCCAGACCGTGCGGCCCAGGTATTCGAGGTTGACCTGGTGGCAAATGCCGGTGCCCGGCGGCACCACGCTGAAGTTGTCGAAGGCGCTCTGGCCCCAACGCAGGAAGGCATAGCGTTCGCCGTTGCGCTGCATTTCGATGTCGACGTTCTGCTCGAAGGCGTCGGCATTGCCGAACTTGTCGACCATCACCGAATGGTCGATCACCAAATCGACGGGAGAGAGCGGGTTGATGCGCTGCGGGTCGCCACCGGCCTTGGCCACGGCGGCGCGCATGGCGGCCAGGTCGACCACGGCGGGTACGCCGGTAAAGTCTTGCATCAGCACGCGGGCGGGGCGGTACTGGATCTCGCGGTCGGACTGGCGCTCTTTGAGCCAGGCGGCGATGGCCTTGAGGTCGGCGCCGGTGACCGTTTTGTTGTCTTCCCAGCGCAGCAGGTTCTCCAGCAGCACTTTGAGCGACATCGGCAGCTTATCGAGGTCACCCAGGCTCTTGGCGGCTTCCGGCAGGCTGAAGTAATGGTAGGTCTTGCTGTCTATTTCAAGGGTCTTAAGGGTTCTCAGGCTATCAAGCGATGACATGACACGACTCCTTATGGTCCGCACGGCTACGGACCTGACGGGACGAACAGAGCTTTAAAGCTAGCGCTGTTTTCATTAGCAGGCTAATAACTGGACTCTATGGTGAAGTCCAAGGTTCCGAACTCGGCTATCATGCGCGCGTTTTCATGACAGACATTGCGATAGCGCAAGGTCCGTCGAGTCACCAGGAGAGTTGATGAACACCCTTTTTATGCACTGCCGCCCAGGGTTTGAAGGCGAAGTCTGTTCCGAGATCGCGGAACACGCCGCGCGCCTGAACGTGTCCGGCTACGCCAAGGCCAAGACCGGCAGCGCCTGCGCCGAATTTGTCTGCACCGAAGAAGACGGCGCCCAGCGCTTGATGCACGGCCAGCGCTTTGCCGAGCTGATCTTCCCGCGGCAATGGGCGCGTGGGGTATTTATCGACTTGCCAGAAACCGACCGCATCAGCGTGATCCTTGCCCACCTGCGCGAATTTCCGGTGTGCGGCAGCCTGTGGCTGGAAATGGTCGACACCAACGACGGTAAAGAGCTGTCCAACTTCTGCAAGAAATTCGAAGTACACCTGCGCAAAGCCCTGCTCAATGCCGGCAGGCTGGTGGATGACCCGAGCAAACCGCGCCTGCTGCTGACCTTCAAGAGCGGCCGCGAAGTGTTTATGGGCCTGGCCGAGTCGAACAACTCGGCGATGTGGCCCATGGGCATCCCCCGTCTGAAATTCCCCCGCGAAGCCCCCAGCCGCTCAACCTTGAAGCTGGAAGAGGCTTGGCACCACTTTATCCCCCGCGACCAGTGGGACGAGCGCCTGCATGGCGACATGACCGGCGTCGACCTTGGCGCCGCGCCGGGTGGCTGGACCTGGCAGTTGGTCAACCGTGGCATGCTGGTGACCGCCATCGACAACGGCCCCATGGCCGAGAGCTTGATGGACACCGGCCTGGTGCAGCATCTGATGGCCGACGGTTTCACTTTCGTGCCCAAGCAGCCGGTGGACTGGATGGTCTGCGACATCGTCGAGAAACCCGCGCGTAACGCGGCGCTGTTGGAAACCTGGATTGGCGAAGGGTATTGCCGCGAGGCGGTGGTCAACCTCAAGTTGCCGATGAAACAGCGCTATGCCGAGGTCAAGCGCTTGCTGGAGCGCATCGAGGAAGGCTTCAAGGCGCGTGGCGTTCGTGTGGAAATCGGCTGTAAGCAGCTGTACCACGACCGTGAAGAAGTGACCTGCCACCTGCGTCGGCTGGAAAGCGTAAAGAAACCCAAGGCCCGCTGATCCACCGCCCAAATGTGGGAGCGGGCTGGCCCGCGAAAGCGGTATAACTGTCGAAATTTATGTTGAATGTGCCCGCGTCTTCGCGAGCAAGCTCGCTCCCACAGGAAATCGAGCTGGTTTTAGGAGTGAAATATGAGTCTTGAATTGCCCGTCGACGCCACCCTCGACGCCACCGGCCTCAACTGCCCGGAACCGGTGATGATGCTGCACCAGCACATCCGCGACTTGCCGGCAGGCGGCTTGCTCAAGGTGATTGCGACCGACCCGTCGACCCGTCGCGACATCCCCAAGTTCTGTGTGTTTCTGGACCACGAACTGGTGGAGCAGCAGGAGCAGGCCGGCACCTACCTGTACTGGATTCGCAAAAAAGCCGATTAACCCCGTGCCTTGTCGGCCCGAATGCGCCGGCGCGCGCTACGCGCCAGGCGTATCAGCAACATCCCCGCCGCGCAGCTCAGACCCACGATCAACCCTTGCCACAAGCCGCTCGGGCCGCTGGGTTCGCCGAGCCAGTGGGTCAGCCCCAGGGCATAGCCCACCGGCAATCCCACGCCCCAATAGGCAAACAGGGTCAGCACCATGGTCACCCGCGTATCTTGGTAGCCGCGCAGCGCACCGGCGGCGGTAACTTGGATCGAGTCTGAGAACTGGAACAGCGCCGAGAACACGATCAAGGTGGACGCCAGATGGATCACCACCGGGTCTGGGGTGTAAATGCTTGCGATCTGTTCGCGAAACAGCAGCATCAAACTGCAGGACAGGCACGCATACGCCAGCGCCGTGCCCATGCCGACCCCGGCGGCGAAGCGCGCTTCACGCGGCTCGCCACGGCCCAGAGCCTGGCCGACGCGCACGGTGACCGCCATGCTCAGGGAGTAGGGGATCATAAACACCAGGGAACTGACGTTCAGCGCGATCTGATGCCCCGACACCACCGTGGCGCCCAGGCTGCCGAGCAGCAGGGCGATTACCGCGAAGATGCTCGATTCGGCAAAGATCGCCACGCCAATCGGCAAGCCAATGCCCAGCACGCGTTTGATCACTGCCCATTGCGGCCAATCGAAGCGTTTGAACAACTCGCTGCTCTGGTAGGCGGCGCCCCAGCGCGTCCAGCCGGCCAGGCCGAGCATCATCACCCACATCGCAATGGCCGTGGCCCAGCCGCAGCCTACGCCGCCCATGGCCGGCACGCCAAAATGGCCGTAGATGAAGATGTAGTTCAGCGGAATATTCAGCGCCAGGCCGATCAGGCCCATAACCATGCTTGGCCGGGTGCGGCCCAGGCCGTCGCTGAAACAGCGCAACACGTAATACAACGCCACCGCCGGCATGCCCGCGGCGATGCCGTGCAGGTAACCCATGGACGGCGCGATCAGGTCGGGTTCCACCTTCATGGCATGCAAAATCGGTTCGGCGCACAGCAGCAATAATGCGCCGATGGCCCCGACGACCACCGCCAACCACAATGACTGACGGACCAACGGCCCGATCTCGCTGAACTGACCGGCGCCGTAACGCTGGGCGACTTTCGGCGTGGTGGCCAGCAGTGTGCCGGTCATCAGCAGGTACACCGGAATCCAGATCGAATTACCCAGGCCCACCGCCGCCAGATCCTGGGGGCTGACGCGTCCGGCCATCACCGCGTCGACAAAGCTCATGGCGGTGGTCGCCAGTTGGCCGATCATGATCGGCAGCGCGAGCGTCAACAGATCGCGCACCTCCCGGCTGATGCGGGCGGGGCGGGTGAGGGGAGCGGTGGCAGTGTTCACGTACGGGTGTCCAGTCGAAAGGTGCGCAAGGACGGCGGATTCTACGCCTTGACGCAATGGTCAGGAAAAAAGCTGTGTTAGGGATTTGTAAGCGAGGCCCGCGATCCCTGTACACTGCCTGTCCGCCAAAGGAGCCTGCCATGCTGATTGTTGCCGACGAAAATATCCCGCTGCTCGACGCGTTTTTCCAAGGGTTCGGCGAGATTCGCCGAGTGCCGGGCCGTTCCATCGACCGTGCGACCGTCGAGCAGGCCGACGTGCTGTTGGTGCGCTCGGTGACCAACGTCAACCGCGCCTTGCTTGAGGGCTCGTCGGTGCGTTTTGTCGGCACCTGCACCATCGGCACCGACCATTTGGACCTGGATTACTTCAAGCAGGCCGGTATCCAGTGGGCCAGCGCCCCCGGTTGCAACGCCCGCGGCGTGGTGGACTATGTGCTGGGTAGCCTGCAGACCCTGGCCGAGATCGAAGGGGTGGACCTCACCCGGCGCACCTATGGCGTGGTTGGCGCCGGTGAAGTGGGCGGGCGGTTGGTTCAGGTGCTCAAGGGCCTGGGCTGGAACGTGCTGGTGTGCGACCCGCCGCGCCAGATTGCCGAAGACGGTGATTACGTCAGCCTCGGGCAGATCATCGAGCAGTGCGACGTGATCAGCCTGCACACGCCGTTGATCAAGTCCGGCAATGCCGCTACCTGGCACTTGTTCGACCGTCAGCGCCTCAACCAGCTCAAGCACGGCGCGTGGCTGATCAATGCCAGCCGCGGTCCGGTGGTGGATAACGCCGCGCTGCGCGAGGTGCTGCTGGAACGTGAAGATCTGCAAGCCGTGCTCGATGTGTGGGAGGGCGAGCCTGAGGTCGATGTGGCACTGGCCGATCTATGCGTGCTGGCCACGCCGCATATCGCCGGTTACAGCCTGGACGGCAAACAGCGCGGTACGGCGCAGATCTATCAAGCGTTTTGTACCTATCTGGGGCAGGTGCCGAGTATCCAGCTGAGTGATCTGCTGCCGCCGCCGTGGTTGGCCGAAGTGCATTTGAACGCCGCCACGGACCCGGCCTGGGCGCTGGCGACGCTGTGCCGCAGCGTGTACGACCCGCGCCGTGACGATGCGGATTTTCGCCGTAGCCTGGTCGGCACCGTGCAAGAGCAACGTCTGGCCTTTGACCTGCTGCGCAAGCACTACCCGGAGCGCCGCGAGATCGAGGGTTTGAAAGTGCGGATCAACGGGGAGTCGGCGGCGCTGGCCAAGTTGGTCACTGCCCTCGGTGCCGAAGCCCTGTAGGAACGCCGTGCATAAAAAACCCGGCCACCGGGGCCGGGTTTGAAAGAGCGTGGGCGCTTCAGCCTTGCTTGGCAGGCTTGACCAGTCGCTGTTCCAGCGCGCTGCAGGCTTGCTGGATCATCTCTTCGGTAATCTGCACATCGTTGCCATCGGCATCGACATACCAGCACGGCAGCTGCTGCGGCTGGCGGATTACTTCGATTCTGGCATCGCTGCTGTGTTGCAAGGTCATGGCCTGTCTCCTCATCAGGTTGTGTACCTACTCTAAATCCCCCGCGTGACCGAGCTATTACAACTCCTTACAAGATCACCGGTTCGAACACCTACTCCAACAGAAACCGCCAAGGATTTCCAGCCGGGCGTTAGACCGATAGCCTCTAGTGGCCAGCATCGACGGGCATAATTAACTGGACTCATTGTTATTTGCCCAAGTTCCCCCAATGTTGAACTACAGATTCCTTACCGGTGATGCCTTCCATGCTCTCAGTCCGTCAACGCCGTGCGATTCGCCTGGCCAGCCGCTTCATCGCGCCCTATCGCTGGCAGGCGTTGGGTGCCCTGGTGGCGCTGATCGTCACCGCCGGCATCACCTTGTCCATGGGGCAGGGCATTCGCCTGCTGGTGGATCAGGGCTTCATGACCCAGTCGCCGCACCTGCTCAACCAGTCCATCGGCCTGTTTATGGTGTTGGTGCTGGGCCTGGCGGTCGGCACCTTTGCGCGCTTTTACCTGGTGTCGTGGATCGGCGAGCGGGTGGTGGCGGATATCCGGCGGCAGGTGTTCAACCACTTGATCTATCTGCACCCTGGGTTCTATGAAAACAACCGCAGCTCGGAAATCCAGTCGCGCCTGACCACCGACACCACCCTATTGCAGTCGGTGATCGGTTCATCGCTGTCGCTGTTCCTGCGCAATGGGTTGATGGTGATCGGCGGCATCGTGCTGTTGTTTGTCACCAACCCCAAACTCACCAGCATCGTGGTGGTGGCGCTGCCGCTGGTGTTGGCGCCGATTCTGATCTTCGGCCGTCGGGTGCGCAGTTTGTCGCGCCAGAGCCAGGACCGCATTGCCGATGTGGGCAGCTATGTGGCCGAGACCCTTGGCCAGATCAAGACCGTGCAGGCCTACAACCATCAAGTGCAGGACGAGCAGCGCTTTGCCGTCACCGTCGAACAGGCGTTCAGTACTGCGCGTAAACGCATTGCCCAGCGAGCCTGGCTGATTACCCTGGTGATCATGCTGGTGCTCGGCGCGGTGGGCGTGATGTTGTGGGTGGGCGGCATGGACGTGATCAACGGGCGCATTTCCGGTGGTGAGCTGGCGGCATTCGTGTTCTATAGCCTGATCGTCGGCAGCGCCGTCGGCACGCTGAGCGAGGTGCTCGGCGAACTGCAGCGCGCCGCCGGTGCGGCGGAGCGCATCGCCGAGTTGTTGCAGTCGACCAACCAGATCCAAGCACCAGCTGCTGGCAGCGTGCCACTCCCCGAGCGGGTCAGCGGTCGCATGGAACTGCAAGATCTGCGTTTTTCCTACCCGTCGCGGCCGGACAGCTACGCCATCGATGGCCTGACGCTGACGATCAATCCTGGCGAGACCTTGGCACTGGTCGGGCCGTCCGGCGCGGGCAAGTCGACGATTTTCGATCTATTGTTGCGCTTCTACGATCCCCAGCAAGGCCGCATCTTGCTCGAAGGCCAGCCGCTGACCGCTCTCGACCCCATGGACCTGCGCCGCCACTTCGCCCTGGTGTCCCAGAGCCCCACGCTGTTTTTCGGCAGCGTCGAAGAGAACATTCGCTACGGCAACCCGAATGCCACACGCGAGCAAGTCGAAGCCGCCGCGCGCATTGCCCATGCCCACGACTTCATTCTGCAAATGCCCGATGGTTATCAGACGCACCTCGGCGACGGCGGTCAGGGCCTTTCCGGCGGCCAACGCCAACGCCTGGCCATCGCCCGCGCGCTGTTGGTGGACGCGCCGATCCTGCTGCTGGACGAAGCCACCAGCGCCCTCGATGCCCAGAGCGAACACCTGATCCAACAGGCCCTGCCGCAACTCATGCAAGGGCGCACCACCCTGGTCATCGCCCACCGGCTGGCCACGGTGAAGAACGCCGATCGAATTGCCGTGATGGATCAAGGAAAACTGATGGCGGTGGGCACCCATCAGCAGTTGATCGCGAGTAACCCGCTGTATGCGCGGTTGGCGGCGTTGCAGTTCAGTGATGGGGAAGAATCGGCCAGCTAGTCGATTGTTAGCGGTGATCAGCTCCCATTCCACAGGAGGGGAGCTACTGGAATCCACACTCCATAAAAAATGCCCGTATCTTCCAATACGGGCACTTATCTTCACGCTTGAGCGGGTTGCTGCTTCAGCCTTCACTGATCATCAAAATACCGCTCATGCCAATCCACCAATGGCTGTGGCGAGTTGAGCTTCTGCCCGTAGATCACCGAATAAGACAGCACGTTCTGTACGTATTGTCGGGTTTCGTCGAACGGGATGCTCTCCACCCACACGTCGAAACTCAAGTGGTCGGCCCCGCGCAGCCACTGGCGCACGCGGCCGGGGCCGGCGTTGTAGGCGGCGGAGGCGAGGACGCGGTTGCCGTTGAACTGGCTGTGCACTTGGCTCAGGTAAGCGGCGCCCAGTTGGATATTCTTGTCCGGGTCCAGCACCTGAGACGGGGAGGCCAGCGGAATGCTGAATTTGCGCGCGGTGTCCTTGGCGGTGCCGGGCATCAGTTGCATCAGGCCGCTGGCTCCGACGCCGGAGCGGGCATCGTCCATAAAGGCGCTTTCCTGGCGGGTAATGGCGAACACCCAGCTTGAATGCAGCCCGCGTACCTTGGCTTCGCGCACCAGGGTGTCGCGGTGGGCCATCGGGAAACGAATATCCAAGTCATCCCAGTACTGGGCTTGGCTGATGGTGCGGATGGCCGGGAAGTACCACTTCATGTCGTAGGCCAGTTTGGCTTGGGCGACCATCTCGTCACGGTTGAAGTGACGGCTGACGTGATACCACTCGCGGCGGCCGTCGACGATTTGCCCGCGCGCGTAGAACTCCAGGGCGCGGCGCACGCCAGGCGTATTGCGCACCTTGTTGACCAGCGCCTGGCTCATCAGCAGCGGCTTGTTTTTCAACTGATAAGGCGCTTTGGAACGGTCGGCGGCCAGGAAGCCATAAAAGTCCCGTTCCTGGGCGAGGTTTTTGTACAGCACCAACGCCTGCGGGTTTTTCGGCTCGGCCAATTCCAGGCTGCGGGCCTGCCAGTAGCGCCAGCGGTTGCTGGTGGCCAGGTCCTGCGGGAGTTTGCGGGTCAGCTGGTAGGCATCTTCCCAGCGCGCCAGGCGCAACAGTAGGCGCAGGCGCCATTCGGAGACCGTATTGTCGCGCAGTTCCGGGTCGTATTTGGTCATCACCTCAAGGGCGCGCGGGTCGAAGCGTTTGGCCAGGGTCAGGCCAATTTCGCGGGCGATCGCGACTTTTTCGTCACGGGAGAAGTGCATGCTACTGGCATAGCCATCGAGCAGCGCCATGGCCTTGTCAGGGTCCTGACGGGCCAGGCGACGCAGGCCCAAGCCCACGGCGTCGGACATCGCCTCGGTAGCCGGCAGGAAGCGCGACGGGTCACTGAGCATGTCGGGCTTCTGCGCTACGTCCACCATCAAACGGCCTTGGGCGCCCAGGGTCGGCAGGGTTTTTACCAGGCTGTTGGCCAGCGCGTAATTGCGCGCTTCGGCGGCGAGCTTGGCGCGGTCCCAGATTTTCTGTTCGGTGAGTTGGCCGTCGGCGGCCCACTGGCCAAAAGTCACATCACAGGCGGCCGGTTGGGATTTGCCGGTCATCCAGAGTTTTTCGGCGGTTTTGTAGCCTTCGGCTTTCAGGTTGTGAGTGAGTTGGTATTGGCCGTGCAGGCAGTCCAGCTCGACGAAATTGAGCTTGGGGTCGTAGTACTTTTCAAAGGTCTGCCAGTCACCACGCTCGGCCAGCCAGCGCAACCAGCGCAGCTTCATCCAGTTGGCCTGGGGCAGGTCGCCGTTTTTGGCGAGGAATTGTTCGATTTCTTCGTTGCTGGCGCTCTTCAGGCGTGCGGTCAGCTCGTCGTAGGCCAGGTACGGCGTCAGCGGATAATCGGCCAGGGCCTGGCTGTATTGCATGTAAGGGCCGGTATCGCCCTTGGCCAGGGCGCGCTTGGCCTCATCGTAATATTGACGTTGAGTGGTGAGGTCCACAGCCTGGGCGGATTGAACGGCGGTGGCGGAAAGAAGCAGACAGGATAAAAAGTTGAAAAGGCGACTGCGCATGAGACGTCCGTGCAGAGAAATCACGACTAGCACCGGCACCGCCGACGCTGATTGCCCCTAGCTTAGCCTTTTGCCAGCGGCCCGTGAAAGCTTTGCAGGATGGTTCCTGCAAGTTCGCTGCAAATGTCCTACAGAACGTGTCAACAACGAAAATGCCAGCCGCATCCCACCCTCAACTCAGGTAGAATGCGCGCCCAGTTTTTGGAGAAGCGTATGACCCTGCTCAAATTCAGCGATGTGTCCCTTGCTTTCGGCGCTATGCCGTTGTTGGACAAGGTGTCCTGGCAGATCGCCCGTGGTGAGCGGGTGTGCATCATCGGCCGCAACGGCACCGGCAAGTCCAGCATGATGAAGCTGGTCAAAGGCGATCAGAAGCCCGACGACGGCTCCGTGTGGCGCGCCCCGGGCCTGAAGATCGGCGAATTGCCCCAGGAATTGCCGGTGGCCGACGGACGGACAGTGTTCGACGTGGTTGCCGAAGGCCTGGACGGCGTCGGCGCACTGCTCGCCGAGTACCATCATCTGGCGCAGAACTGCGTCACCGAGGAAGACCTGGACAAGCTGATGCACGTCCAGCAAGACCTCGAAGCCCGTGATGGCTGGCGCTTGCAGCAGCTGGTGGACAGCACCCTGAGCCGCCTGCAACTGCCGGCCGACAAGACCCTCGCCGAATTATCCGGCGGCTGGCGTCGCCGGGTGTTGCTGGCCCAGGCGCTGGTGTCCGAACCGGATCTGCTGCTGCTCGACGAACCGACCAACCACTTGGACATCGGCGCCATTGCCTGGTTGGAAGAGGCCCTGAAGGATTTCCAGGGCGCCGTGCTGTTTATCACCCACGACCGTTCTTTCCTGCAAAACCTGGCAACCCGCATCCTCGAACTGGACCGTGGTGGCCTGATCGACTGGAACGGCGACTACGCCAGCTTCCTGGTACACAAGGAAGCCGCACTGGCCGCCGAAGAAACCGCCAACGCCTTGTTCGACAAGAAACTGGCTCAGGAAGAAGTCTGGATCCGCCAGGGCATCAAGGCGCGTCGCACCCGTAACGAAGGTCGCGTACGGGCGCTGAAAGCCTTGCGCGTGGAGCGCAGCGAACGTCGCGAGCGCACCGGCAAAGCCAATATCCAGCTGGATACCGCCGACAAGTCGGGCAAGCAAGTGATGGTGCTGGAGAACGTCAGCTTCCATCACCCGGACGGCCCGTTCCTGATCAAGGACTTCTCGATGGTCCTGCAGCGCGGCGACCGGATCGGCCTGCTCGGCGCCAACGGTACCGGCAAAACCACGCTGCTCAAGCTGATGCTCAGCGGTCTGCAACCGACCAGCGGTACTGTGGCCGAAGGCACGCGTATCGATGTGGCTTATTTCGACCAACTGCGCCACCAGCTGGACCTGGAAAAGACCGTGATCGATAACGTGGCCGAAGGCCGTGACTTTATCGATATCGACGGCCAGAGCCGCCACGTACTCAGTTACCTCGGTGATTTCCTGTTCAGCCCGCAGCGTGCGCGTACGCCGGTAAAAGCCTTGTCCGGTGGTGAGCGTGCGCGTCTGCTGCTGGCCAAATTGTTCAGCAAACCGGCGAACCTGCTGGTGCTCGACGAACCGACCAACGACCTGGACGTGGAAACCCTCGAACTGCTGGAGGAGGTGCTGCTGACCTTCAACGGCACCGTGCTGATGGTCAGCCACGACCGGGCATTCCTCGACAACGTGGTGACCAGTACCCTGGTCTTCGAAGGCGAAGGCAAGGTGCGCGAATATGTCGGTGGCTATCAGGACTGGCTACGCCAGGGCGGCTCGCCGCGTCTGCTGGGCGTGACCGAAAGCAAATCCGGCAAGGCCGACTTGAACTCGGCGGTGGTTACGCCGGTGGCCGCGCCAGCACCCGCGCAGGAAGCCGCACCAGCGGCCAAGAAAAAGCTCAGCTACAAATTGCAGCGCGAGCTGGAAGCTTTGCCGGGGGATATCGAGGCCAAGGAGCAGCAGATCGCTGCAGTAGAGGCGCAAATGGCTGACGCAGGTTTCTACCTGCGTCCTGCGGCAGAAACCGCCAAGGTCATTGCTTCTCTGGAGACGTTGAATCAGGAGCTGGAAGCGTTGGTCGAGCGTTGGGCCGAGCTGGATGCCTGAGTGACCTTGGTGCAGTAAAAAGCCCGGCGCCCTGATGGGGGCGCCGGGCTTTTTTCATATGAAATGCGGTTCAAATGGGGAAGGGCTTGCTCCCTCCCAGATTAGCTCTGCATCGGTCCTAGGCGCTTTTTACCAGCTTCACCGCCAGCACATCGCACGGCGCGCCGTGCAGCACATCATTGGCGGTGGAGCCCAGCAGCAGCGCCAGGCCGTGACGGCCATGGCTGCCGACCACGATCAGGTCACAGCCTTGCTCCTTGGCGAGGTGGTGGATCTCCTGGCGCGGCTGGCCGTAGGTCAGGTGTGAGTTTTCTTTGGTCACTTCCGGGTATTTGGCTATCAGGCGGTCGAGACGTTCTTTGGCCTGGTCGAACTGTTGTTGCTGCAGTTGGGACAGGTCCATCGGAACATCGCCGCCGAAGGCCATGGCCATGGGTTCGACGATATGCACGAGGGACAGTTTGGCGCCGCTGGCGACCGCGAAAGCCCGGGCGCGCTTGATCACTGGATCGCACTCTTCGGTCAGATCTACGGCGACCAGAATATGTTCGTATGACATGAGGCGTTCCTCCAGAGGACTGCAATAAATTAAGTATGGCTGGTTTCAAGCGGATGGGGTTGCGTCAGGTCAAATCCGCTCATCAGAAAAATCGGGAGTACACATATGACGGTCTGGATAGTGGTGTCAATCCTTGTGGTGGTATTGAGCCCCCTGGCATGGCTGCGCCCGTCGCGTCACCAGAGCGGGCGCATGGCCTTGCGCATGGAGGCGCGCCGCATGGGGTTGGCCATGCAGTTGGCGCCCCAGGAGTGGCCGCACTGGCTCAAGCAAGAGCCGCCGAGCCCTTGCGCCCAGTACTGCCGGCCACGACGCGGCGCCACGCCGGCCATTTGGAGTTACTGGCAACTGGAGCCGGGGGTGTGGGTTAACCAATGGCGAGAAAACTGCGTAGATGAGAAGTTGTTGCCGCATTTTTCAACGTTGCCGGCCAACGTCTACAAAGTCGAAGCCGACAAGCAAATGATTGCCTTGTATTGGGGTGAGAAGGGCGATGCCAGTGTCTTGAAGGACATCGACGCGTTGCTCAAGGCGCTGGCCTGAACCCTGAATCGCCCCTAGTTTCGTAGACACCTCCAAGCCTTAAAATGAGGCCCATTAGGAGGTGCCATGAGCAACCAGCGATATCCCGAAGAATTCAAAATCCAGGCGGTCAAACAAGTGACCGAAAAGA
>NZ_LEKF01000041.1:0-19023 GCF_001029595.1 Pseudomonas sp. ARP3 | reverse complement strand
AGCTGGGGCAGGTTGGTGGGGGGCGGGCCGAAGAACACATCCACGGTAAAACGCAGTGCATAGGCGACGCTGAAGGTGCCGGCAATGGTGGCGATCACCGGCAGTGCGATTTCCACCCATTTTGTCGCCGAGATAAATACGGTCTCGGCGAAGAACATCTCTTTGGACAGGAAGCCATTGAGCAGCGGCACGCCGGCCATGGACGCGCTGGCCACCATCGCCAGGGTCGCGGTGAACGGGATCAGGCGCACCAGGCCGCTGAGTTTGCGGATATCCCGCGTGCCACTTTCGTGGTCGATGATGCCCGCAGCCATAAACAGCGAGGCTTTAAAAGTGGCGTGGTTGAGGATGTGGAACACCGCAGCTACGGCGGCCAGCGGGCTGTTGAGGCCCAGCAGCAGGGTGATCAGCCCGAGGTGGCTGATGGTGGAATAGGCCAGCAGGCCCTTGAGGTCGTTTTGGAACATGGCGCAGTAAGCGCCGAGGAGGAGGGTGAGGGCGCCGGCACCGCCGACGATCCAGAACCATTCTTCGCTGCCGGACAGCGACGGCCACAGGCGGGCCAGCAGGAACACGCCGGCCTTCACCATCGTCGCCGAGTGCAGGTAGGCCGAAACCGGCGTGGGCGCGGCCATGGCGTGGGGCAGCCAGAAATGGAACGGGAACTGCGCGCTCTTGCTCAAGGCACCGATCAGCACCAGCGCGAGCATCACCGGGTACAGCGCGTGCGCACGAATCTGATCGCCCGCCGCCAGTACCAGGTCCAGGTCGTAGCTGCCGACGATATGCCCCAGCAGCATCACGCCCGCCAGCAGGCACAGACCGCCCGCGCCGGTGACCATCAGCGCCATATAGGCACCGCGTCGCGCATCGGCGCGGTGGTGCCAATAGCCGATCAGCAGGAACGAGAACAAGCTGGTCAGTTCCCAGAAAAACACGATCTGGATCAGATTACCGGAGATCACCAGGCCCAGCATGGCGCCCATAAAGGCCAGGAAAAACGCGAAGAAGCGCGGTACCGGGTCGTCCGGCGACATGTAATAACGCGCATACAGCGACACCAGTGTGCCGATGCCCAGCACCAGCATTGAGAACAGCCAGGCGAAGCCATCCATGCGCAGCACGAAATTCAGCCCGAGGCTGGGCAGCCACATGAATTCTTCGCGAATCACGCCGCCGTAGGCGACCTGGGGGTACAGCAAAGCGACTTGAATGGTGCCGACCAGCGCCACCAGGCCGGCCAGCAGGGATTCGGTATTACGTGCGTTATGCGGCAGCAAGGCCGCCAGACAGCTGCCGATAAAAGGCAGAAGCAGTAGAACTATCAGGGACATAGGCTTCTAATCTGCGGGAGTTTGGGATGCATCATACGTGCCGCTTTCTGGATCACCAAACGGCAAGATGTGGCAGGATCCTACAGAATAGAGCGAAGAGGGCTACCGATCGTTCCCCGGCCATCAATGGCCTTGCTGGCGTTCTTCCTGCAATCCATCGTCAACCGCCAATGCTTTCTGCCCCTTGGTCTTGATCTCGCTCACAATCACCGCCACCACGATCAGCGCCGCGCCCAGCATGGCAATCGGCGGGAAGCGCTCACCGGCAATCCGCCCGACCACGCCAGCCCACACCGGCTCGCCGGCATAGATCAACGTGGCCCGTGTTGGCGAGACGCTTTGTTGCGCCCAGTTCATCGCCACTTGGATCACCGCGCTGGTCAGGCCCAGGCCCACCGCACTGAACAGCAGCAACCACGAGAACCCCGGCAGCACCTCGCCCATCGGCACCACCATTAAAAATGACAGCAGCGATGCAGTGGCCAGTTGCACCACGGTCACGCGGCGCACGTCCACCTGGCCGGCGAACGCGCTGATCAGGATGATTTCGGCGGCAATCGCGATGGCGCCGATCAAGGTAGCGATTTCCCCGGCGCTGAAATTCAGCGATGCACCCGCCGGGCCGGTCAGCAACATCAGCCCGGCAAACGCCAGCATGATACCCAGGCTCGGCATCAGGCCTGGACGACGGCCCAGCACCAGCCATTGCAGCAACGGCACGAAGGGCACATACAAAGCGGTGATAAACGCCGATTGGCTGCTGAGGATGGTTTGCAGGCCGATGGTCTGCAAGCCGTAGCCGAACATGATCGCTACACCGATAAATACCCCGGCCTTCAACTCGAACAACGTCAGGTCGCGCAGGGTGCGCAAGGAAAAGAAACCGACCGCAATGGCCGCCGCGGCAAAACGCAGGCCCACGAAGAACATCGGCCCGCTGACAGCCATGGCATGCTGCACCAGTAAAAAGGTGCCGCCCCAAATCATGGTGATAAACACCAGGATGCACTCGGCTTTGCTGAATCGATGGAAACGCGATGGAGAGTTCGGGGTGGTCATGTGGGCTCGGTCTTGCAAGGAAAAGGCACGGACCGCACAATGCGCCGCACGCTGGGCAGTATACTGCGCACACCCACCCATTGAGCAATATAGTGCACAAAGAAAATCCGCAGCGGGCTTCGGTCCTGCAACACGTCAGCCAGAACGTTCGTCGCCTGCGTCACGCCGCCGAACTCAGCCAGACTGCGCTTTCGAAAAAGTCCGGGGTCAGCCGGCGCATGCTGGTGGCCATCGAGGCCGGCGAGAAGAACGTCAGCCTGTCGACGCTCGACCGCGTCGCCGAAGCTTTGGGCGTTGCCTTCAGCGACCTGATCCAGGCCCCGGACGTGCGCGACCATAGCCGTATCAACGAGCTGGCCTGGGCCGGCGAAATCGTCGGCAGCAAGGCCGTGTTATTGGCCAAGGCCACCGCGCGGCGCGAGGTCGAGTTGTGGGAGTGGCGCTTGGAACCAGGCGATATTTACTCCCCCGACCCCGATTTGGAAGGCTGGAGCGAGCAACTGTTCGTGTTCGAAGGCTGCTTGACCCTGGTGGTGCGCGACCAGGAAAACACCATCGCTGCCGGTGAGTTCTTTATGTTTGCCAGCCATCAACCCCACGCCTATCGCAATGACGGTGAGGTGGCCGTGCGTTTTGTGCGCAACGTGGTGATCTAACTGTTTGCCAGGCAACAGTGGAACCACACTTTGCTGGTTAAACACATCAGCTGGCATCGCATTTAAGCAGCAAGTCGCTGATTTTATTGGCGATTAAAATCAGGCACGACTCCTGCAATGCCCAGGTCATCCCCATCGGAACCTGGAGTCGGCCCATGTCAGCCCACCCTCTACACCCTGCCCATATCATCCGCTCGGATGCTGAAGCCATTGAGGTGGCTACGCGCCTGGCCGAACGCTTTGCCGTTGGCGCCAGTGAGCGCGATCGTGAACGCCGCCTGCCGGTGGCCGAACTCGACGAGTTTTCCGCCAGCGGCCTGTGGGGCATCACCGTGCCCAAAGCCTACGGTGGCGCCGAAGTGTCCTATGTGACGGTGGCCGAGGTGATCAAGTTGATCTCCGCCGCCGACCCCTCCCTCGGGCAGATCCCACAAAACCACCTCGGCGTGGTGGACCTGCTGCTGCACACCGCCAGCGAGGAACAAAAGCGCTATTACTTCGGCAAAATTCTCGCCGGTTATCGTTTCGGCAATGCGTTCTCCGAGGCCAAGAGCAAAAACGCCGGGACCTTCGACACGCAAATCCGCATCGATGGCGACAGTGCGCAGATCAACGGTGAAAAGTTCTATTGCACCGGCGCACTGTTCGCCCACCTGGTGCCCACCGTCGGCAACAACGAGCACGGCCAGGCGCTGATTGCCTTCGTCGAGCGCGACGCGCCAGGGCTGAGTGTGATCGACAGCTGGGACGGCTTCGGCCAGCGCACCACGGCCAGTGGCGGGGTGACCCTCGATGGAGTAACGGTGCCCCTGAGCGCGGTGATACCGGCACACCTGGCCTTCGACCGACCCACCGCCAATGGCCCGATCTCGCAGATCATCCAGGCCGCCGTCGACACCGGCATCGCCGTAGGCGCTTTGGAGCAGGCCAAGCTCCACGCACGTCAGGCGCGGCCCTGGATCGACAGCCAGCAGGATCATGGCTGGCAAGACCCTTTCACGATTGCCGCCATCGGTGACCTGGCGTGGCGCGTGCACGGCACCGAAGCCATTCTCGCCAAGGCTGGCCTGGCGGTGGACCGGGCTCTGGCCGAGCCGAATGAAGACAGCGTCGCTCAAGCTTCGCTGGTGGTGGCCCAGGCCAAAGTGCTGTCGGCGGAAACCGCATTGCTCGCCAGCAGCAAATTGTTCGAACTGGCCGGTACGCGCTCGGTGACGGGCAAGTACAACCTCGACCGGTTCTGGCGCAATGCCCGCACCCACACCCTGCACGACCCGGCCCGCTGGAAATACCACTTGATCGGCAATTTCGTGCTCAACGGCGTGAAGCCTGCACGCCACGCCTGGAACTGAGAGACCTGACCCATGACCACACTGACCCTTGCGCGCCAACTGCTGGACAGCACCCGTCGACATGTCGAACGCAGCGATGACCCCTACGTGATCAGCCGCTTTGGCGATCTGCAGATCCGCGTCGACGTGGCCGCCGCCTTGCTCGAACGGGCCGAGACCCACCCCAGCCCGGTCGCCCGCGCTGAAGCGCAGATTGCTGCGGCCGAAGCGCTGATTGCCGCCAGCAACACCGAATTCGAATTGACCGGCCAACGCAGCGCGCTGCCTTCAAGCCTGGATAACCCGCTGCGTCACACCTACCACGCAGTCGGTAACTACCACCTCAACGGAGTGCACTGATGGCCCGTGAAATTCGCCTGAATGCCTTCGACATGAATTGCGTCGGCCACCAATCCCCCGGCCTATGGGCGCACCCGCGCGACCGTTCGTGGCAGTACAAGGACTTGGCGTACTGGACCGACCTGGCACAAATCCTGGAGCGGGGCAAGTTCGACGGGTTGTTTATCGCCGATGTGCTGGGTATCTACGACGTGTACAACGGCAATGGCGACGCAGCGATTCGCCAGGCCACCCAAGTGCCGGTCAATGATCCGCTGTCGCTGATCGCCCCTATGGCGATGGTCACCGAACACCTGGGGTTTGGCCTGACGGCCTCGCTGTCGTTCGAACACCCGTACCCGTTCGCGCGCCGGCTTTCGACCCTCGATCACCTGACCCAAGGCCGCATCGGCTGGAACATCGTCACCTCGTACCTGGAAAGCGGGGCCAAGAACCTGGGGCAGAAAGCCCAGACCGAACACGACGCGCGCTATGACTATGCCGAAGAGTACCTGGAGGTTTGCTACAAACTTTGGGAGGGCAGTTGGGAGGAGGGCGCGGTATTGCGTGATCGCGAGCGCCGGATATTCAGCGACCCGAGCAAAATCCATGAGATCCGCCACGTCGGCAAGCACTTCCAGGTGCCCGGCATCCACCTGTGCGAGCCGTCGCCGCAGCGCACGCCGGTGCTGTACCAGGCCGGTGCGTCCAGCCGTGGCAAGCAGTTCGCTGCCGAGCAGGCCGAGTGCGTGTTCGTCGCGGCGCCGTCCAAGGTGCTGCTGAAAAAGACCGTCGCCGATATTCGCCGCCGCGCGGCCGAGGCAGGGCGGGACCCCAGGAAAATCCTGATTTTCAACTTGCAGACGGTGATCGTCGGCGAAACCGATGCCCAGGCCAAAGCCAAGTTCGACGAGTACAAAACCTACGTCAGCTACGAAGGCGCCATGGCGTTGATCTCCGGCTGGACCGGCATCGACTTCAGCCAGTTCAAGCCCGACGAACCGCTCAAACATGTGCACACCAACGCCATTCAATCGGCGGTGGAAGCCTTCTCCACGGCCGACCCGAACAAGGTCTGGACCCCCAACGAACTGGCCGACTGGGTCGGTATCGGCGGCTTTGGCCCGCTGTTCGTCGGCGGCCCAGAGACCGTGGCTGACCTGTTGCAGGAATGGGTCGAAGAGACCGACGTGGACGGCTTCAACCTGGCCTATGCGTTGACCCACGAAACCTTTATCGACGCCGTCGACTGGCTGGTGCCGGAGTTGCAGAAGCGTGGCGCGTACAAGACCGAATACGCCCAAGGCACGCTACGCGAGAAGTTGTTTGGTGATGGTGCAAGGTTGGGCTCGAACCACCCCGGCGCGGGCTACCGCAATTTATCTGGGGTACAAAAAACTACTGTGGGAGGGGGCTTGCCCCCGATAGCGGTGGGTCAGTCATGAGTGCTCTAACTGGCCCACCGCCATCGGGGGCAAGTCGAATCCTCGCACCGCCCCTCCCACAGTTGTCCTGTCTTGATACACAAATACTCAGCCAGCGGACCACCGCACGCACTCCACCCCAATAGGAGCAACCCCCTATGAGCGTGCACGAACCCAAGGCTCTCCTGGAACACCTGCGCCACTGGGCACAACTCACACCGCTGCACATTGCCCTGCGCCACAAGCGTCAGGGCCTGTGGCACGCGTGGCGCTGGATCGACGCCCTGCGCGACGTAGAACGCCTGGCCGATGGTTTGCGCCAGCAAGGTTTCAGCGATCAGTCTCGTTTGGTACTCAGTGGCGCCTTTGAGCCGAACCTGTTGTTGCTGGCGTTGGCGGCCCAGTCCGTCGGTGGTCAGGTGCTGACGCTTGCCGACAACCTGGAACCCCAGGCGCTGGAACAACAGCTATGGCGTATCCGTCCCAGCCACGTCTACGTGCAAGGCCGCCAGCCCGATTGGGCGTTTACCCAGCGGTTGGACTTTGCCCAACTGCTCGGTCCGGTCGACCCGGCGCAACACCTGCAGCGTTGGTGGCAACCCACAGCCGAAACCGCGCTGTGGAGCGAGGACAGTACCCAGTGGCAAGACGGTCTGGCCGTGGTGCTGGAGCAATGGCTGCACAGCGGCCACGGCCTGGCCTTCCCGGAGAACCCGGCGTCGGCGCGACGTGATCGCAGTGAAGTCGCGCCCACGGGGCTGCTGTTATCGCCAGCGCGTTTGCAACAGGTGGCCGACGACATCGAAAGCCGCCTTGCGCCCCACGGCACCTGGCGTCGGCGCCTGTGTGAGTGGGCCATCGCCGATGCCCGCAGTGGCCTGCGTCGGGTGCTGAAAAATCGCGTACGCCGGTTGTTGGGCTTCCAGCGCCTGACGTCTATCTGGCAACCCATCAAGTCCAATGTCGAGCCAACGTGGCTCGCCGAATTCAAACGGAAAAGCGCATGAGCCAAGCCATCCTCCAAGTGCGGGATATTTCGCTGTCGTTCAAAGGGGTCAAGGCGATCAGCGGGCTGTCGTTCGACGTGCAGCGCGGCGAGATATGCGCGTTGATCGGCCCTAACGGCGCCGGCAAAAGTTCGCTGCTCAATGTACTCAACGGCGTGTATCGCTTCGATGCCGGCGAGATCATATTCGACGACCAGCATTTCCAGCGCATCGACCCCTTGGGTGCGGCGCGCCGGGGTATCGGTCGCACCTTTCAGAACAACGCCTTGTTCAAAAAAATGAGCGTGCTCGACAACCTGCTCACCGGTCTGTCGCGGTATATGCGCAGCACTTTTATCGAGCAGGCCCTGGGCTTACCCCGGGCGCGACGCGAAGCCGAGGCGTTTGGCCTGCGCGGCCAAAGCGTCCTCGAATTTCTAGAGTTGCAAGTCCACCGCGATGTGCTGGTGGGCAATCTGTCCTACGGCCTGCAAAAGCGCGTGGAATTGGGCCGCGCACTGATCGCCGAGCCCAGCCTGTTGTTGCTGGACGAGCCCATGGCCGGCATGAACGCCGAGGAAAAACAGGAAATGGCTCGCTTTGTCGCCGATGTGAACCGGGACCTGGGCACCACGGTAGTGTTGATCGAACACGATATCGGTGTGGTCATGGGCCTGTCCGACCATGTGGTGGTGCTGGACTACGGGCGCAAGGTCGGCGACGGCACGCCCGCCCAAGTACAGGCCAACCCCGAGGTAATCGCCGCCTACCTGGGAGTCGTTCACTGATGACGTTCTTCTTTGAAACCCTGCTCGGCGGCCTGCTCGCCGGCACCCTGTATTCGCTGGTCGCCATCGGCTTCGTGCTGATCTACAAGGCCAGCGGCGTGTTCAATTTTGCCCAGGGCGCGATGCTGCTGTTTGCCGCGCTGACTTTTGTCAGCCTGCATGACCAGGGCGTGCCATTTGCCCTGGCGTTACTGCTGACGGTCATCGTGATGATTGTCGGCGCGTTGCTTATCGAACGGTTGGTCCTGCGGCCGCTGGTGAACCGTTCGCAAATCACCTTGTTCATGGCCACCCTGGGCCTGTCGTTCATTATCGAAGGCTTGGCTCAGGGCCTGATGGGCTCCCAGGTGCGCGCGCTGGACCTCGGGATAGACGACGTGCCGCTGTTTGTCGGGCCGCTGATGCTCAGCCAGTTTGACCTGGTCGCCGCGGCTGCCGCAGGGGTGCTGGTGACGGTGCTGGCGCTGCTGTTCAACAAGACCCGCATCGGCGTGTCGTTGCGGGCGGTGGCGGATGACACCACGGCGGCGCTGTCCATCGGCATCCACCTCAACCGCATCTGGCAGATCGTATGGGCGGTGGCCGGTGTGGTCGGGCTGGTGGCGGGGCTGCTGTGGGGGGCGCGCCAGGGCGTGCAGTTCTCGCTGTCGCTGGTGGTGCTCAAGGCGTTGCCGGTGTTGATTATCGGTGGCTTCACTTCGATTGGCGGGGCGATGGTTGGTGGGCTGATCGTTGGCGCCGCGGAGAACCTTGCCGAGGTGTACATCGGCCCGCTGATCGGCGGCGGCATCACGCCGTGGTTCGCCTATGTCCTGGCCCTGGCCTTCCTGTATATGCGTCCCGCCGGCCTGTTCGGCGAGCGCGCCATCGAGCGAGTCTGAACCTATGTCGATCCCTGTCGTTGAACACGCCGCGCCCTTGTTGCTGATCCAGCGGCGTGCGCCCTGGGGCCTGATCGGCTTGCTGGGCTTGGCCTTTATCGTGGTGCCGCTGTGGGGCAATGATTATTGGCTCAATGCGATTTTGATCCCGTTTCTGGTGTTGTCCCTGGCCGGTCTGGGCCTGAACCTGCTGACCGGCTACACCGGGCAGACCTCGGTGGGCGCTGCGGGCTTCATGGCGGTCGGTGCGTTTGCCACCTATGGCTTTTTACTGCGTTTGCCTGAGTTGGGCCTGCCGGTGGCGTTGCTCGGCGGCGGCGTGATCAGCGCGCTGGTGGGCCTGCTGTTTGGTTTGCCCAGCTCGCGGATCAAGGGGTTCTACCTGATGGTTACTACCCTGGCCGCGCAGTTTTTTCTGGAATGGTTGTTCGTCAAGTTTCCCTGGTTCTACAACTATGGTTCATCCGGCACCATTTCCGCGCCCGCGCTGACGTTGTTCGGCCATGACCTCAATACCCCGTTGGGCCGTTATTGGCTGACCCTGGTCAGCGTGTTGCTGTTGACCTGGACGGCCGTGAACCTCGTGCGCAGCCAGGTGGGGCGCAATTGGATGGCGATCCGCGACATGGACACCGCCGCCGCGGTGATCGGCATTCCGGTGGCGCGCTACAAGCGCCTGGCGTTTGCGGTCAGCTCGTTCTATCTGGGCATCGCCGGGGCGCTGTGGGCCTTCGCTTACCTGGGCACGGCCAGCGCCAGCAGCTTCGATATCAATCGCTCGTTCCAGATTCTGTTCATCATCATTATCGGCGGCATGGGCAGTATCGCCGGCAACTTTGTCGGCGCCGCGTTTATCAGCCTGCTGCCGATTTTCCTCAGCCACGCCGGTCAGGCGCTGTTCGGTGGCGCGGTGGATGCGGGGCAGTTGCAGAACCTGCAGAAAATCATCTTTGGCGTGTTGATCATCGTGTTCCTGATCAAGGAACCCGACGGTTTGATTCGCCTGTTGCACACCCTTCGCGATCGGCTGCGCCAGTGGCCGCTGCGTTTCTAACCTCAAGAGAACTTCCTATGCGTGCATCCTTCAAACAATCCCTGGCCGGCGCCGCGTTAGCCGTGGCTGCGTTCACCAACAGCGTACCCCCGGCGGTGGCGTCCCCGGACCAGCAATTTATCCCGCTGGCGACCTACCGGGTCGGCGCCTACGCGTCCAGCGGCGTGCAGGTGTGGGCCGGGATGATCGACTATTTGCGCTATATCAACGAGGTCGAGGGTGGCATCAACGGGGTGAAACTGGTGTGGCAGGAATGCGAGACCGAGTGGACCGCCGAGAAAGGCATCGAGTGTTACGAGCGCTTTAAAAACGGTCTGGATGGCGCCCCGGTCGCGGTGTACCAACCCAATGGCGCGCCAGCGGCTTATGCGCTGAGCGAGCGGGCCGAGGTGGACAAGATCCCGTTGATCACCCTCGGCTACGGGCGTACCGAGGCCACCGATGGCACCGTATTCCCCTACAACTTCCCGGTGATGCTGACCTTCTACAGCGAGGCATCGAGTTTGGTGAACTACATCGCCGAGCGGGAGGGCGGTTTCGACAAACTCAAAGGCAAGAAAATTGCCACGGTGTACCACGACTCGGCCTACGGACGTGAAACCCTCGGCCCGCTGAAGCTGCTGGCGGAAAAATACGGCTTTGAAAATATCCAGATCCCGGTGGCCGATCCGGGCAACGAACAATCCGCGCAATGGCGCCAGGTGCGCCAGGCCAACCCGGATTGGGTGTTCCTGCGTACCTGGGGCGTGTCCACGCCGGTGGCGGTGAAGACGGCGGCGCGCTTCGGCTTTCCGGTGGACCATATCATCGGCGATATCTGGGCCAGCTCCAGCGAGGACGTGCTGCCTGCCGGCGCCGCCGCCAAGGGTTACCTGGCGCTGACACCGTACCCGGCGGGGGCGGATTTCGAGATTCACAAACGCCTCAAACAATACGTGCTCGACAAAGGCCACAGCGACCTCAAGGACCTGAAGAACTTCGGCAGCGTCTACTACAACTCTGGCCTTGTGAACGCCGCCGTGGCGGTCGAGGCGATCCGCACCGCCCAGGCCAAGTTCGGCAAGCGTCCGCTCAACGGCGAAGAGGGGCGTTGGGGCCTGGAGCACTTGAACATCGACGATGCGCGCTTGAAAGACATGGGCTACCTGGGCCTGATGCAGAACCTGAAACTGTCGTGCCGCGATCACGAAGGTGGCGGCTCGGCGCGGGTGCAGCAATGGGACGGTGCGAACTGGACGCTGATCAGCGATTGGATCGCCGCCGACCGTGCGCTGCTGCGCCCGCTGATCGACGAGAAGTCCGCCGCGTTCGCCAAGGAAAAAGGCCTGACGCCACGCGCCTGCACCGGGGATGAATAAGCCATGAACCAGCCTGCCAGTGTGTCGGCGAGCCCGGCGCTGTTGACTGTCAACGATATCGAGGTGATCTACGACGGCGCGATCCTGGCGGTGGCCGGGGTGTCACTGCATGTGCCCAAGGGCGCCATCGTCGCCTTACTGGGTGCCAATGGCGCCGGCAAGAGCACCACCCTCAAGGCCATTTCCGGGCTGGTGCGCGCCGAGCGCGCCGAGGTCAGCCGGGGGGTGATCGAATATGCCGGTGCGGACTTGGCCGGCATTGATCCCAACCAGCGCGTGCGCCAGGGCATGGTGCATGTGCTGGAGGGCCGCCATGTGTTCGGCCAGCTCAGCGTGGAAGACAACCTGCGCAGCGGCGGCTTTGTGCGGCGTTTGAGCCGCAAGGCCATGGCCCAGGACCTGGAACGCATTTACACCTGGTTCCCACGGCTCAAGACCAAGCGCCACACCCGCGCCGGGCTGACCTCCGGCGGCGAGCAACAGATGGTCGCCATCGGCCGAGCGTTGATGACCCGTCCTACTTTGGTACTGCTCGACGAGCCGTCCATGGGTTTGGCGCCTATGATCGTGCAGGAGATCTTCGAGATCATTGCGCAGCTCAACCGCGAACAGCAGGTGAGCTTCCTGATCGCCGAGCAGAACATTAACGTCGCGCTCACCTATGCGGCCCATGGCTATGTGCTCGATACTGGGCGCGTGGCCTTGAGCGGCAGTGCCGCTGAACTGCGGGCGCGCGGCGACCTGCATGACATCTACCTGGGTAAACAGTAAGGGCGAACCTGCATGACGGAATCCACCCGCAACGCTGATGTGCTGATCATCGGCGGCGGCCTGAGCGGCACGATGCTGGCCGTACAACTGCTGCTCCTGCCCGGTCGGCGCCAGATCCTGGTGATCGAACCGCGCGCCGAACTGGGTCGGGGCGAGGCTTACAGTGCGGTCGAACTGGGCCACACCCTCAACGGCAACGCCGCGCGCATGAGTGTCGACCCGGACAACCCCGACGACCTCACGCAGTGGCTCACCGAACACATCGCGGCCGGCGGTTGGCCGGAGTCGGCCGAGCAGGCGGTGCCGATCAGCGAGCTGTTCCCGCCGCGCGGGCTATTTGGTGTGTATGCGCAGCAGCGGCTGGCCGAGGCCAAGGCACGCTCGGCGTCCACGGTGGAGCATGTCAGGGCCGAAGTGATCGACGTGCAGATGGATGCGGATTCAACCCTGCTGACCCTCGATAACGGCCAGCGGTTGCGCGGTAACTTTGCGGTATTGGCTACCGGCATGTTCCCGGCGGCGCGCACGCCGCAGACCCACTCCAGCGGCGTCAACGCGGCGGCGGTCGACCCATGGGACGTGGCGACCATGAGGCGCCTGGACCCACGCTCGACGGTGCTGATTATCGGCTCCGGGTTGACCATGGTGGACGCCGTGGTGTCCCTGGAACAGGCCGGGCATCGCGGGCCCATCGAGATCTTTTCGCGCCATGGCCTGTTGCCCCATGTGCGCCGGCAACCGCCGGCCTGGGACAACTTCCTGGCTGCCGACCCGGCCTTGCGCAGCCCTCGGCAACTGCTGCGCGAACTGCGTCGCCAATGCAGCATCGCGCAGGCCCAGGGCATCGACTGGCAAGCGCCGCTGGACACCGTACGCGCCCATATCGGCCGTCTCTGGAGCCAGGCCAGCGAGCGCGAGAAGCGCCAGTTCGTGCGCCATGTGCGGCCGTGGTGGGAAAGTCATCACCACCGCTCGCCGCCGCTGAGCGCGCAGCTGGTGGCGCGTTTGCATGAGGAGGGGCGGTTGCGCATTCGTGCGGCGTCATTCAAGGGGCTGGTGCCCGCGCAAAGCGGCGTCACCATCGCGGTGCGCCAACGCGGCGAACAAACGCTCACTCAAGTGACGGGCGCGGCGCTGATCAACTCCAGCGGCATCGAATACGACTGGCGCCGCGTAGCCCGGCCCTTGCCGCAGCAGTTGCTCAAGCGCGGGTTGATCCAGCCAGGGCCGTTGGCATTGGGCATCGCGGCGGATGCCTCGGGGGCGGTGCTGGATGCCCAGGGCCAGGTCAGCGCGCGGCTGTTCGCCATGGGCCCGCCGTTGCGCGGAATGTGGTGGGAGAGCACGGCGGTAACGGATGTGGCGCTGCAAGCCAAAGCCCTGGCCTCGAAGCTGGCAGCGGTCTAACAGAAGCTGACAAAGGACTAAAAGAAGCTGACAGAGAACTTAATGTGGAAGGGGGCTTGCCCCCGATGGCAGTGTGTCAGTTGGCCAATTCTTGACTGAGCCACCGCCATCGGGGGCAAGCCCCCTCCCACAGTGGAATCTTCATTTATTTTGAGATTTTCACAAGGCCGGGTTTCAGGCCGAACACCTCAACCCCTTGCGCCGTCGACTGGCCGGTGGTGACCTTCACCCGTTGCACCGGTTTATCCATCGCCTCGCGGTACGCCACCGTCATGTCCGGCTCAATCGCCTGGCTGGGAATCACGATCGCCTGTTCATTGTTGTAAGTGACGATGGTCAGCCGCGCACTCATGCCCAACCGCACCCGCTGTAGCTGCTCTGGGGTGAGTGTGGGGATCGACAAGGTCACCGGAAACTGTGCGCTGCCCTGGGTGTCGCTGGCGATGGCCAGGCCGCTGACCACGAAGCTGACAGAGGTCTGATAGAAGCTGACAAAGGACTTAATGTGGGAGGGGGCAAGCCCCCTCCCACAGTGGTTCTTCATTTATTTTGAGATTTTCACAAGGCCGGGTTTCAGGCCGAACACCTCAACCCCTTGCGCCGTCGACTGGCCGGTGGTGACCTTCACCCGTTCCACCGGTTTATCCATCGCCTCGCGGTACGCCACCGTCATGTCCGGCTCAATCGCCTGGCTGGGAATCACGATCGCCTGTTCATTGTTGTAAGTGACAATGGTCAGCCGCGCACTCATGCCCAACCGCACCCGCTGTAGCTGCTCTGGGGTGAGTGTGGGGATCGACAAAGTCACCGGAAACTGTGCGCTGCCCTGGGTGTCGCTGGCGATGGCCAGGCCGCTGACCACGCTGACGGAGCCCTTCAGCCGTTCGCCGTCGAACCCGTCGCCCATGACTTCCACGGCCTGGCCCTGGTGCAGTTGGTTGATATCCAGCTCCGACACCTTGGCGACGATCTTCAACCGTTCGATATTCGCCAAGCCAAACAGCACCTGGCCCTGGCTGACCTTGCTGCCGGCCTGGATCGGCGCGTTGGCGTTGCCACCACCGGCCGGTGCGTTGTTGCCGGGGGCGGGTACAACGATGCCGGAGAACGGCGCCTTCACCTCTTGGGCTGCGAGCAGGGTGCGCAGGGCCTCGTATTTCACGGTGGCGTTGGTCAGCTCCATTTCGGCGATCTGGCGGTATTCGCCCTTGCCCTGTTCCAGCGCCTGTTGCAGTTCGCTGCGGGCCGAGGCGAGGTCCAATTGCTGCTGCTGGGCTTGCTGGCGTAGGTCGTCCAATTCGTTGCGCGGGATGATGCCGCGTTTGAACAGATTCTCGCTTTCGGTGAGTTTGCGTTGCGTGTTGTCGGCGCTCATCTGCGCGGTGCGCAGGCTGCGGCGGGCGCGGCTGACGGTGGGGCTGCTGTCCCAGTCCTGCATTTCCTGCACGGTGCGCCGGGCCTTGAGTTGGGCGGAGAGGGCATCGCGCAATTGCACTTCGAGGGTGGCCGGGTCCATGCGCAGCAACACCTGGCCGGCCTCGACCCGCTGGCCTTGCTCGACCAGATTGGCCTGCACATTGCCGTCAAACGGCGCGGTGAGCACGAGCGTGGTGTCGGGCTCGATTTTGCCCACCAGGCCGATCTCATGCACCAGCGCGTCGGGCTTGACCGCCAGCCACTGCTCGGGCGTGCCGTCGGGAGCGGAGGCCGGGCTGCGCAGGGCCAGCCCCACGCCGCCCAGCAGCAGGATCAACACAGCGCCCAGCAGGGCTTTTCGATTAATAGTCATTGAGGGCGATTTCCCAACTTTCCAGCGTCATGCCCAGGGTCAGATCGAGCTGGGTCTGGGCGTTCAGATAAGCGATCAACGCGTTGAGCTGCGCGTTTTCAGCGTTGCGCAAGTCGGTCTCGAAGCTCAACACCTGGAAGTTGGTGGAGCGCCCGGCGCTGAGTTTTTCCCGTTCGATCTCGATCTTGCGCCGCGACAGCTCCACGGCGCGCTGGGCGATTTCATACTGGCGCCAGCGTGTGCCCAGGTCGCGCACCACATCGTTGACGCTACGCTCCAGCTCTTGGCGGGCGTCGGTGATGCGCACCTGCTGGTCCTCGACATTCACGCGCGCGCGCACTTCGGCCTGGCGGGTGCTGATATCCCCGATGGGAATCTGCACCTGCACGCCGGCATAGCTGTCCCATGTGCGGTTATTGCTGCTGCCGGCGTCGTTATTGTAGGTGTCACGTATCTGGTTTGCGCCGGCCACCAGGTCCACCTGCCAACGCCCGGAGTCTTTGGCGATCACCAGATTGAGGTCGGCTTGCTGGCTGCCGAGCAGGGCAGCGAGGTATTCCGGCTGTTGGGTCTGCGCCAGGTTGAACGCCTGGCGCTTGTCGATTTGCATGGGTTGGGCCTCCAGGGCTTCGGTGGCGCGGATCGGCGTGGACAGGTCCAGCGCCAGCAGGCGCAGCAGCGCCAGGCGATTGGTGTCCAGCTGGTTCTGCGCTTCTTCCACGCCCAGTTGCTGGGTGGCGATATCGGCTTCGGTCTGCACGATTTCAAACTCGGCCATGCGCCCGGCGCCGATCAAGGCCCGGTTGACTTCCAGCAAGGTGCCGGAGCGCTTGAGCGCATCCTGCACAATGCTCAATTGTTCCTGAGCGCGCAGCAGCTCGCGGTAGGTGGCGATGATCTGGCTGATGGTCTGCGCAACGGTGGCCTTGAGGTTCAGGCGGTTGGCCTGTTCCGCCAGGCGTGACAGGCGCAGCGGTGCTGTGGTGGCATCCCAGCCGGCACCGCGCAGCAGCGGCTGGATGATCGCCAGGTCCAGGCCGTCGCTGCGGTAGCGGCCGGCGCGGTCGGCGTTGTTGAGTTGCTGGGTCCAGGACATGCTCAGGCGCGTGCCGTACTCGCCGAGCAGGCTGCTGGACGGCGTGACATTGGCATTGCGCGCGTTGTCGACCGAACCGCGGGTGCTGCGATAGGAACTGTTGAGGGTCAGCTTGGGGTTGAACACATCTTCGGCGACCCGCAGGTCGAATTTCTGCGCCACCCGTTGCAGGTAAGCGCTGCGGATCGCTGGATTGTTGCGCAGGCCCAGGTACACGGCGTCGCCCAGGGTCAGGTCGGTGATCTGGGCTTTCAGCGAGACGCCTCGGTCGTAGCCGCTGCGGGTGGTGCTGGGCGCCGAGGGTTTGATGACCACGTCGGCCGCCATGCCGGGCAGGCTGATCAGGGTGAGGCACAGCAGCCATCTATTCATCGCGCAGGGCCTCCACCGGCTGCAACCGCGACGCCGAGACCGCCGGGTAAATGCCGAAAAACAGGCCCACCAACAATGTGCTGCCCACCCCCAAGGGCAGGGCGGCGGCGGCCAGGTCGAACACCCAGCCCGACAACCAGGCGTACAACCAGGCGGCGGTCATGCCGAGCACCGCGCCGCACAGAGCGCCGACGGCGGTGAGGGTGACCGCTTCGAGCAAAAACAGATTGCGAATATCTCGCTGCCGCGCACCCAGCGCCATGCGGATGCCGATTTCGCGGCGGCGCTCCGAGACATTCATCAGCATCACGTTCATCACGCCCACGCCGCCGCCGATCAGGGAAATCGCGCCGAGGGCCAGCAGCAGGTAAGCGAAGGTACGACTCTGGCGCGTCATGCCATCGATCATTTGCTGGGGCACCTGGATGTCGACATCGTGCTCGGTGAGTTGGGCACGCAGGGCGTCGGCCGCGGCCCGGGCCAGGTGTTCCATGTCCTGGCCGGCAGCGGCGCGGATGATCAGGTTGTTGATCTGCGGCGCCGCGTAGATGCGCCGCATGCCCTCGGCGGGCAGAAACAGCGACTCGCCGGGCTGCACCGGCATCAGCATCGCCCGTGGCTGGGGCTGCAGCAGGCCCACCACCAGAAACAGGTAGTCGTTGATGCGCACGCGGTCCCCCAGCCGCACGGGATCCCCCGGCGCGCTCAGGGCCTGGGCAACGTCGGCGCCGATCACGGCGTAGGTTTCGTTGACATCGAAGCCCGACAGGAAGCGGCCGTGTTGCAAGGTCAGGCGCATCGCCGCAGCGACATCCGGCGTGCTACCGACGAAGTTGGCGTTGACGCTGCGCCCATGGAACACGATGGGCCCGCTGAACAGGCTGAGCGCGCCGATATGGGCGATGCCCGGAACGGCCTGGCGCACGGCGTCCAGGTCCAAGTGCGTGCGCATCGGCACGTTAGCGCTGCCCTTGGGGGGGAATTGCACCACCAGGGTATCGGTGCCCATGTCCTTGAAGATCAAGGCGGCATCCACCGAAGCGTTATGGCCGATATTGATCAGCGCCACCACCGACGAACTGCCGATAACGATGCCCAGCAGCGCCAGCATTGAGCGCTTGCCCAGGGTGCGCAGACTGACGAAGGCTTCATGCAGGAGCTGGCTGAGGCTTTGCTCGACCCGCAGGCTCATAGGCGCCCGACCTCTTGCACCACACCGTTGCGCACCAGGATCTTGCGCTCCAGGCGCTCGGCGATCTGCGGGTCGTGGGTGACGATGACCAGGGTGACCTGCTGTTCGCGGTTGAGGGCTAGCAGCAGGTTCATGATGTCCTGAGCGGTGCCGCTGTCGAGATTGCCGGTGGGTTCGTCGGCGAGGATCACCGACGGGTTGCCCACCAGCGCGCGGGCGATGGCCACGCGTTGGCGCTGGCCGCCGGAAAGATCGGCGGGGCGATGGTGGGCGCGCTCGGCCAGGCCCACCTGTTCGAGCATGCGCAGGGCCTGTTCCACCGAGGCATGGCGCGACACGCCGCGATAGCTCAGGGGCAGGGCGACATTGTCCAGCGCGCTCAGGCGCGGCAGCAGGTTGAAGCTCTGGAATACGAAACCGATCTGCTGATTGCGGATCGCCGCCAGTTCGTCGGGGCTGGCGCTGAAAATATCGTGGCCGGCGAAGTGGTACTGGCCGCAGTTGGGCAGGTCCAGCAGGCCGAGAATGTTGAGCAGGGTACTTTTGCCGGAACCGGAGGCACCGAGAATGCCGCAGCTGTCGCCACGGGCGATGCAGAGGCATACATCGTTGAGAATGGACAGTGCCTGCCCGGCCAACTCATAGCGTTTGCCGATGCCGTGCAAGGAAATCAAGCCTGGGTGCGTGGGGGTGCCTGTCATCTTGACTACGCCTTCAGTCTCGACGGTGCCTTTATCCCCCATGCAAAACGTTGTATCAAATGCGGGATTGACCGGTACGCGTCACGGACTGGTTTTATTTCTTGTTTTTAAAATATTGTTTGAATACTAACCGCGTTCCCTGGGCTTCGCCAGCCATGGATATAGAGCGGTTTTACCGATTGAAATGTTTTTTTTCGCGGTTCTCAGTAGGTTGCCTCAGTGCATTCAGTGAACTTCAAGGCGCCGTCCGGCAAGGCTTTGAAACCGGTGGCGATGTGTCACAGCTTGCTTTCGCACGACGGCCCCGGTATAAAAAATCAAATTATTTTTTAAAACAATATTTCCGTGGGATCCCTAAGGATGGTCTGAAGTAGTCCTGTATTTTCAGTCGACTTCAGCCGTCGCCGATTTTGAAAGCGGCAAACCAATCAAAAACGATCAGATCACCCGCTCATTTCAGTGTTTCGGCCGCCGCGATAACCTCG
>NZ_LEKF01000040.1:0-19879 GCF_001029595.1 Pseudomonas sp. ARP3 | reverse complement strand
ATCAGGGACAGAGGCACCGCCTCACTTAAAGTCCGGATGTATGGCTGCAACCTTATCCCGTCTGTGTTTTCACGAATTGAGTGCTTGGCATACTGGGGGCGTCCATGTATGAGCAGGCTTGCCCTGCACTGGGCGACATCGTCGCCCCAAGAAAGGACCTGCGACCTATCTGATGCACCCTGTGCACCATTGGGGAGCGCTGCACAGGCCCGCTCGCTCCACGACGCAGTCAACCCAGCAACCGTATTGGCGCGCCCCCGGCCCAGGCGATGATGTCTTCAATCATTTGCCCATAAAACTGCCGGTAGTTCTGCTCGCTGACATAACCCACATGCGGTGTGGCCAGCACATTGGGCAGGTGCCGGAAAGGGTGATCGACGGGAAGTGGCTCCTGGCCATATACATCCAGTGCTGCGCCGGCTAAGCGGCTGGATTGCAATGCCTGGATCAGGGCCTGTTCATCGACGATCGGCCCGCGTGCGGTGTTGACGAGGCGCGCGCTCGGCTTCATCCAGGCCAAGGCTTGGGCATCCACCAACCCCCGGCTACGTTCGCTGAGCACCAGATGGACGCTGAGGATATCGGCCTGCTCAAACAACTGCTGCTTGCTGACCCAGGTCACTCCCGCCGCAGCGGCGCGTTCCGGCGTGAGGTTCTGGCTCCAGGCGATCACGCGCATGCCGAACGCCTGGCCGAACCCGGCGACCTTCTGGCCGATGCTGCCCAGCCCGAGAATCCCCAGGGTCTTGCCGTGCAAGTCGCCACCCAGACCCAACTGCCAACCCCCGGCGCGCAGGGCATTGGCTTCGGCCAGCAGGTTGCGGGTGCAGGCCATGATCAGCGCCCAGGTCAGTTCCGGTGCGGCGTGTTTATAGCTGTCGGTGCCGCACACCTGAATGCCCAGTGCCTGGGCGGCGCTGATATCAAGGGCGGCATTGCGCATGCCGCCGGTCACCAGCAGCTTGAGGCGCGGCAGGCCTTGCAGCAGGGCTTTGTCGAACACTGTGCGTTCGCGCATTACGCAAATCACTTCGAACCCTTGCAAGCGCTCGATCAGGGTCGTGGTATCCGCCGGGTAATCGTGGAGGAAATGCACCTGGCCCACGGTTGCCAGGGCCGACCAATCCACCACGCCAGCGGCGACTTGCTGCCAGTCATCAATCACAGCGATCTGTAGCGCCATTTACGCGTGCCTCCGAATGTTGGATTAAAGGGCGTTCAAGCCCTGCAACAACGCTTGATGAAACCGCGCCGGTTCTTCCATTTGCGGCGCGTGCCCCAAGCCGGGGAATTCGACCAGAGTAGCGTGGGGCATCAGCTTGGCGACCTGCTTGCCCAGCACGGCGTAGTTGCCGAGTTTGGCCTTGACCTCGGGCGGCGCCATCGCCTTATTGATCGCGGTGTTATCGGCGGTGCCGATCAATAGCAGGGTCGGCACCTGTACGTCTTTGAATTCGTAATACACCGGCTGGGAATAAATCATGTCGTAGATCAGCGCCGAGTTCCACGCGACCCGTTTATGCCCGGGGCCGTTGCTCAAGCCGGCGTACATATCGACCCAACGCTCGTATTCCGGCTTCCAGCGCCCGACGTAATAAGTGTTGAGCTGGTACTGGCGGGTGCTTTCGGCGCTGACTTTCAGCTCACGTTGGTACCACTGATCAACACTCAGGTACGGCACGCCGAGGGCTTTCCAGTCTTCCAGGCCGATGGGGTTGACCAAAGCCAGTTGCTCGGTCTGCGCGGGGTACATCAGCGCATACCGGGTGGCGAGCATGCCGCCGGTGGAGTGGCCGAGCAGGGTGGCCTTGGGGATGCCGAGTTTTTCCAGCAGTTGATGGGTGTTGAGCGCCAACTGCTGGAAGCTGTACTGGTAATGCTCCGGCTTGCTGGAGGTACAAAAGCCGATCTGGTCCGGGGCGATCACGCGGTAACCGGCGTCGCTCAGGGCCTTGATCGAGCCTTCCCAAGTGGCCGCGCAGAAGTTCTTGCCGTGCATCAGCACCACGCTGCGCCCGTTGGGCTTGCCGCTGGCCGGCACGTCCATGTAGCCCATTTGCAGGGTTTTGCCTTGGGATTCAAAGCTGAAATGCGCAAGCGGATAGGGGTATTGAAAGCCTTGTAACTCGGGGCCGTAAGTTGCGGCGAGGGCGGGGACGCTGCTGGCCATGAACAGGCCGGCGATATAAAGGACGCGGTTTGGCGGCATGGTGTCATCTCCTGAAACAGGTTTTGGGATGCTGTTGCGAGAGGATTAACGCGGGATTAACACCCACTGCAAGGTAATTGCCGCCAGCACGCCATAGCGCAGACCTTTGGCCAAAGTGACCACCACCAGAAAACGCCACAGCGGTTCGCGCATCACACCGGCCACCAGGGTCAGCGGGTCGCCGATGATCGGCACCCAACTGAGCAGCAGGGTCCAGTGCCCCCAGCGTGCGTAGTGGCGACGGGCCGTTTGCAGTTGCCGCTCGTTGACCGGAAACCAGCGCCGCTGTTTGAAATGCTCCACCCAGCGGCCCAGCCACCAATTGACCAGCGAGCCCAGTACATTGCCCAGGGTGGCGACCGCCAACAACCACCACACGCTGTAGTGGCCGCTGAGCAGCAGGCCCACCAGCACGGCTTCCGATTGCAGGGGCAGCAGCGTCGCCGCACCGAACGCGGCGACGAACAGCCCCAGGTAACCCATCAGCACCGATTAGTGTGCCGGGTAATCGGCCACCACCTCATCCGTGCCGTCACGGCGCAGTCCGATGATCTGGTAGGCATCGGCATGTCCGTCCATTTCCATGCCCGGCGAGCCCATGGGCATGCCCGGTGCGGCAACGCCTAGCAGGTCGTCGCGCTTGCGCAGCGCCAGCACCTGCTCGGCGGGCACATGGCCCTCAACGAACTTGCCGTCGATCACGGCGGTATGGCATGAGCTCAGGCGCGGCGCCACGCCGAGGCGTTGTTTGACGGCGCTCATATCGGTTTCGACATGGTCATTGACCTTGAACCCATTGTTTTCCAGATGGCTGATCCACTTTTTGCAACAGCCGCAGTTGGCGTCACGGTGTACATCGATGGGGATCAGGTCGGCGGCTTGGGCCAGGGTAGTGGTGAAGAGGGCGGACAGCAGGGCCAATCGCAGTGGGGTTTTCATCGGAGTCTCATCCAATCGGGGCGATAAGCCCGGCATTCTCCGCGCTTTTACGGACGGGACGACAGTGTAATGTTTCTAAATTATACAAAGGGCGGATGTTCCAGGCGCTGCTTCAGACGGTCCAGGGCGATGGCCGACAGTTCGTGCATGCGCTCGTGCAAGGTCGCCAGTTGCAATTCGGTTTCGTAGGTCAGCACCCGTTTAAACAGCGTGCCGTCGCGAAACGGTTGCAGGAAGTAGTGGATCGAGCCGTCAACGACCAGGGAGGTGAACACGCATTTGAATTCGTCGGGGCGCCGGGCGATCTGCACGCGGTAGCTCATGGGGACGCGTACGCCAAGCAAGTCGATCATCTCGGTAAAGCGTGAACCGGCACCCAAAGAGCCGCTGGTGCCGGTCTCTGCACCGAGGGAAGTGGGGTGCCATTCGTGCCAGCGGTCCGGTTGGGTCACGTAGTCATAGACAGTTGCAAGGGGGGCATTGATAAAGCGTTCCTGACTGATCCGCTCCAAGCGGACCGACTGCTCGACAGCGCGCATGACACACCTCCTGTGTGGCGGGAAGAAGTATCTCGAACTGTCAGAATAGTCTGACTCCCGTGCTTTGCACGGGAGTTCTCAAACGCTGTTTCAACGGACTTTGAAGCGACTCATCAGGCTGATAACCCGGCCATTGGCTTCCAGCAGGCTCTGAGTATTGTTTTCGGTGGCGTGACCGCTCTGCACCAGGTCTTCGACCATTTGTCGGATCTGCACCATGCTGCGGTTGATCTCCTCGGTCACCGCGCTTTGCTGTTCGGCGGCGGTGGCGATCTGGGTGCTGAGGCTGTGGATATGGCCGACGGAACCGGCCATTTCATCCAGGCCGGTGTTGACCCGCGCCGTGGCGTCCGCCGCCGATTGGCAGCTGGACTGGGTATTTTCCATCGCGGTGACTGAGGAACTCACCCCCGTGGTCAATCGAGCGAGCATCTCGTTGATCTGGGAGGTGCTGGCCTGGGTGCGCGCGGCCAGGGCCCGCACCTCGTCGGCCACTACCGCAAAACCACGGCCTTGCTCGCCGGCCCGCGCTGCTTCGATGGCCGCGTTGAGCGCCAGCAGGTTGGTCTGGCCGGCAATCGCGCCGATCACTTCAAGGGTTTCGGTGATGCGCGCGGCGTCCTGGCGCATGTTCTCCACCGTGTGGGTGGCGCTGGCGACCTCGCCGATCAACGCGCCGACGCTGCTGGACGCTTCTCCCACCACCACGCGCGAGCGGTCGGCGTGTTCGTTGGCGCGCTGGGTGAACGCGGCGGTTTCGGCGGCGTTCTGTGCCACGGTCTCGGCAGTGGAACTCATCTCAGTGATGGCCGTGACGGTCTGATCGGTTTCCGAGGCATGACGCACCAGGATCTGGTTGGTCTGTGCCGAAGTCTGCTGCAATCGCTCAAGCCCTGTGGACATGGCTGCGGTGGCCTGGGTCACTTCGCCGATCATGTTTTGCAGGTAGACGATAAAGCGGTTTACGGAATGGCCGATGGCGCCCAGTTCGTCTTCGGCGCGGATGGTGATGCGCCGCGTCAGGTCGGCATCGCCGGTGGACAGTGCGTCGATATTGGCTTTCAGCGTCTTCATGCGCTGCACCAGTTTGCGGATCGCATACGCGGCCAGCAGCACCAGCAGCAATACCATGGGGATTTGCAGCAGGGCCAAAGTGCCGAGTACGTCATCGCGCTGCGCGGTGATCAACGAGGTGGGCAGGGCGGTGGCGAGGAACCACGGCGTACCCTCGATTGGGCGCATATAAAAGGTGCTGGCCACCCCGCCGTTATCGAACTCGCTGCGCTGCAAGCCTTGGTCGCGATGGGCCAGGGCTTTGCTGACCTGGGTGGCGAAGGCTGAGGAAGCGGTCAGTTCGCTGATGTTTTTCAACACCACCGGGCTGTTCAGGCGCGTGCTGTTGCTGATGATCTTGCCGTCGCCTTCGACGATCAGCATCTGCCCGCCGATGTCTTTTTCCTTGCTGGCCACCAGCTCGTTGAAGAAACCGAGGGTGACGTCAATCGTGGCCACGCCATAGGCCGCGCCATCGCGCTGGATCGCCATGGCGCAGTTAGTACGTGGCTCTTGGCTGGCGTCGTCCTTGTAAGCCGCGGCCCAGGCGCATTGGCCACGCGGCGAGGCCAGGCCGCCCTTGTACCAGCTCTGGTCGTAATAGTTGGGGGCCGGGTCGCTGTTCCAGAAGGTATTGACCATCAGCTTGCCCGAGGCATCACGGTGCCAGAACGTGCTGTGCTTGTTGCGCCCCGGGGTGCGCTGGTTTGGCAGCGGCCAGATACCGCCGCCGAACACTTTCAGCTCACCGTACTGGTCGACCAGGCCAGGCAAGACCTTGTCGATGGCATCGCTGTCCAGCAGCGGGATGGTCTGGGTGATGCTGCGTTGCTGGGCCTGAACCTTGTTCAGCTCGCCCTGGATGGTTTTCGCCACCTCGTCGATGCGGTTGAGCACCACCTGCTCTTCGGTGTGGCGCAATGTCGGCGCGACCAACTGGCCGATGCCAACGATGGTCAACACGAATAACACTAGGACGAACAACACTAGAAACAGGGTATAGCGGGCTTGGATGGAGCGCAGTGGGGGCATGGGATCGTCCTTACGAAGCGTTTATTGTCGACGCGGCTTTGTTGGAGCTTCGTAGGGGTATCGGCTTGAGTAGGGCAGGCTTTAGGTACGAGGGTGCCAATATCTGCGTGCGCAAGCAGCGAGGCTTGGCGGGCCTCGCTGTTTATGTCAGATCTCCAGCATCGCCATCACCGCCTCTGGGTAGCGCAGACCGGCAGTGGCGTCGGCCGGAAAAATCCCATCCAGGGCTGACAGCTCGGATGGGCTGAGCACGATGGACACCGCCGCTGCGTTTTCTTCCAGGTATTTGCGCTGTTTGGTGCCTGGGATCGGGATGATGTAGTCCCCTTGGGCCAATACCCAGGCCAAGGCCAGTTGCCCGGCGCTTACGCCCTTATCGGCGGCCAGGCTGCGCACGCGCTCGACCAATTGCAGATTCTTCGCGAAGTTATCCCCTTGGAAACGCGGGTTGGAGCGGCGGTAGTCATCGGCACTGAAGTCATCCGGGCTTTGCAGCGTGCCGGTGAGAAAGCCGCGGCCCAGCGGGCTATAAGGCACGAAGGCAATCCCCAGGCGCTGGCAGGCGGCGAGACAGCCGTTGCTTTCCTGGTCGCGGCTCCACAGCGAGTACTCGCTTTGCAGGGCGCTGATCGGGTGGACCTTATGCGCACGCTCCAGAGTGGCGGCCGAGGCTTCGCTCAGGCCCAGGTAACGCACCTTGCCCTGTTTGACCAGCTCGGCCATGGCGCCGACGCTTTCCTCGATGCTCACCTGCGGGTCGATGCGGTGCTGGTAGTAGAGGTCCAGGGTGTCGACGCCCAGGCGCTGCAAAGTGCCGTCGATGGACGCGCGGATGTACTCGGGGCTGCCGTTCACACCGCGCGAGGCGGGGGTGGCCGGGTCGCGGATGATGCCGAATTTGCTGGCCAGGAACACTTGGTCGCGCTTGCCGGCGAATGCCTTGCCCAGTAATTGCTCGTTGGTATGCGGGCCGTACATATCGGCGGTATCGAAGAAGTTGATCCCCAGTTCCAAGGCGCGGTGCAGGGTGGCGATGGCTTCGCGGGTGTCGCTGCCGGGGCTGTAGAAATCGCTCATGCCCATGCAGCCAAGGCCGATGGCAGAGACGAGGGGACCGTGTGTGCCAAGTTGACGAGTGTGCATTTGTGGGACTCCAGAGTTGGGAAGGACTTCATTGTTATCCTCGACAAAACCGAGATAAAGCGGCTAAAAGCACTATCACTGTTTGTAATTTCTAAATAATCCGCACGGAGCCAGCCCTTGGATCGTTTCAACGCCATGCGTGTGTTCACCCGTATCGTCGAACTGGGCGGCTTCGCCAAAGCCGCCGACAGCCTGCAACTGCCCCGCGCCTCGGTGACCATCCTGATCAAACAACTGGAAGCGCACCTGGGGGTGCAACTGTTGCAGCGCACCACGCGGCAGGTCAGTCCCACCCCGGACGGCACCGCGTACTACCAGCGCTGTGTGCAATTGCTGTCAGACCTGGAAGAAACCGAAGCGGTGTTTTCCACCCGCCGTCAGAACCCGCGCGGCACCTTGAGCGTGGACATGCCCTCGGGCATCGGCCGCTTGATCGTGATCCCCGCACTGCCGGCCTTTACCGCGCGTTACCCGCAGATCGAACTGGACATCGGCTTGAACGACCGCCCGGTAGACTTGATCCGCGAAGGCGTGGACTGCGTGCTGCGCGGTGGCCTGGCCCTGGACGAATCCCTGGTGGCGCGGCCCCTGGCGCAGATGGACCAGTTGACTCTGGCAAGCCCTGCCTACCTTGAGCGCATAGGCATGCCCGCTGATCTGGACGATCTGGCGCGCCATCACATGGTCGAGTACGTCTCCAGCGTCAGCGGCAAGCGCTTCGGTCTGGAATTTCTGATTGACGGCCAAGTGCGCCCGTTTGACCTGCCCAAGCGCGTCGCGGTCAACAGTTCCGACGGCTACTTTGCCGCATGCGAGGCCGGTTACGGCTTGATTCAGGCGCCCCATTATCACGCGATGCGACAACTGGCCGAGGGATGCCTGGTGGAGGTGCTGCCACATTGGCCAGTGCCGAAAATGGCCCTGACCGCGCTGTACCCGCCCCATCGCCAGTTATCGTTGCGGGTACGGGTCTTTGTGGATTGGCTGGTGGAACTGTGCGCTACGCCTGACACCGGTTTGCAGCGTCAGCCCCTGAGCTTGGGGTGATTGATGGGGGCCCAGCCTGATTTTTCGGCAGGCTGGGGCGTGTGCGTTTTCTACGGTTTGACGAAAATCTGCAAGTCGCCGGGCGCATCCTCGGGGCGCAGGGGAAGGGCGGGGTCGGGGGTATGGCCTTTGACCTTCAAGCCGATCTGTGACTTCACGTGGGAGTTGTTAGAAACACCAACGCCGATGCTGCCCGTCAACTCCGCGAGACCCGGGATGCCTTCGCTGGTGTTCATGTGCGCATTGCCGACCAGCGCCACCCACTTTTCCGTCCCGGAGTTGGCCTGGATGGTTTCTGCGGCGTAATAGTTGAACTCACGTAGCCGGGTCGTTGAGCCGTTGCCCGCCGTGGTGGCCAGGTTGACGCCGCGTAGATCTTTGTGGCGCGTCAGGTAGTAGTGATCAAGGGGTAAGACTTCGATGCCGTGGGCCTTCAGCTTTTTGCACAGTTGCTCGAAGGTCGGGTTGGTACGCGGTTGCCGGGATCGACCGAGGAGGCCGATGCCGTCGTCCATCAACCCTTGGGGCATATCGATCAATCCTTCGAAATAGACCTTCGTGACACCGGCGCTCTTGAGGGTAGTGACGTTGTCGTAAAGCACCCTGAAACTTGCCATCTGACTGTGGGACTCACCCAATACCACACCGGGCGAGACCTTGAGGGTTTCCGTCAGCAGCTCGGATGCGGGGACCTGCTTGGGCACCTGTGGAATGGCAGGGCGAGGTGGCAGGCCGTTTTGGTCGATTGCCTCGTAATACTCAGCCATCTGTTCGTTGAACCGTCGCACGGTCTCTGCCTTGGTGTCCGGCTTGAAATGGTCGGCTTCCAGCCTGCCCCGCATGCTTTCCACATAGTCACCCGAGGGCAAAGGTTTTCGCGGCCGCACAGGGCGCCCATCGGTGCCCACCAGGTTATTCCGATGGCCGTGGAAATGTTTGGGCGGGTGCACGGGGGCCAGGGTGTCCAGGGCGTTGAAGCCTTCCAAGGGAGGGCCGTAAGGCGTGGCTTTGGCCGGGTCGTACGCGTAGCGCTGACCGTTGGACACAATGGTATCGGCTTCATAGACGTGGTCGTCGATTTTGAAAGTGCCATACGTGACCGGCCCGTGTTCGGCGCTGACCCGCTTGGTCAAGTCGTACCCGCCGCTTGCGCCCCTGACGCGTTTGACCCCATTGCCGATCAGCCGCGAGCCTTCCTCAACCAGGCTGCCCAGCCCGCTCAATGGATTCAATTCACTGACGACAGTGGTTCCGAGAATCTTTGCCACCTTCGCGGCTTTGCGGGTCGTGTTCACCGCGCTGGCCGCGACCTTGGTGACCCTGCTGGCGGCCCCGGCAGCGCCGGTGACGAAACCGAAAATATCCATGCCCAGATCGAACGTCCCTTCCAGGTAATTGCCGTCACGAAAGTTCACGATGGCCGAGCGCAGCGGCACCAGGTCGAGAAAAAAATCGGCCAGCTTCCACTCGTTTTCCACGTGCTGATCGTGGCGGGTGGTGCCTTTGGCGCGCTTGACCGCATCCTCGCCATCTATGTCCAGATGTTCGACGAATACATCGGCAATGGCCTGGGTTCGCGCGCTTGAAAAGCTGGCGGGGATGGGTAGCGGAGTGCTGACGCCCTTGTTCAAGTCCAGGGCCGATTGGCTGACGTGGGCGGGGGTGAAAGGCTCTATCGGATACACCAGGCTGCCGTTACGCGGCCTTGGTTGGGTCAACACCGTGTCGCGGACCCGGCTGATAGCGCCCTGTTTCAAGTCAATTTCGTAGACCTTTTCGCCATCAGCGCTTGTGGCTTTGATCAGCAGCTTGGGGTTTTTGCGCTCAAGGGTGCGACCGGTGAAGCCGGTGCTCAGCCTATAGGTCGGGTTCTGGTAGAACTCCAGTTTTGCGTATTCCAGAGTTTGCCTGTCTTCTAAAGGCAGCCGAGCGATCAGCTGCTTGACCGTTGTGGCAATGCCCTTTTTGCGCAGATCGACGGCGTGGGCGAACTGCTCGTTGAACACACTGTTGACGTCAAACGCCAGGGATTTGCCCCGGGTGGCCTCGATCACACGCGGGTCTTCGCTTTCCCACTGGTAGGCGTGCAGCCCGCTCATGGCGATATCCAGCAGCGAATTGCGGCCGGCCGGGGCGCGATTGGGGTTATACAGCGGCTCGTCATGGGGCTGGGTAGTGGCTTTGACCGTCAGCAGTTTTTCTTCAAATGGCACGTCTTCACCAAACCGCTCCTTAAGCTTGGCCAGGGCAATCGCGCGACGGCTTGGGATTTCGGTGTCGATTTGCACCGAGGCTTCTAGGCGTTCGTTGGCCTGCGCGTTGAACGCGCTGCGGACCTTCTGCTTATCCGCGGGGCCGTAACGGTCAGCTTCTTGCGCCGACAACGTGCCGCTGACCAGCCCCCAGACCCGCAAGGCATCGGATTGGGCTTGTTGGGTGACGGTCAGGTCCTGCAGACCGGCGCTTTCGGCCTCCATCATGACTTGGGTAAAGGTCATGTTGGGCACCTTGCCCGGCGTCTGCGCTTCAATCGTGGCCGCCGCGACCGACAGGCTGACCCAGGCCGGGCTGCCGTAGGTGACGCTGTCGGGGATGTCTTTGATCAACAACTCGGGGGCCTTTCTGGCCAGTAACAGGTGAGCGGCAACTTTTGCCATGGCAGGTGTGGCATCGCCTTGCTCGACCAAATGGGCGCTCAACCCATCGCGTATCGCCGACGCCGGTTTGCCCCAATGCTCGGTTTGCGTCAGGTCGAAATCGGCCACCTTGTTCCACGCGGGTGCGTCGAGGGATTGCGGGTCCAGTACCAGATTTATGGCTGCCAACACATAGTCGCTTGCGCTGGTGGCGGTGGCGATGCCGTTGAGCTGAGTCTGCAGCGCTTGCCCCATGGCTTGAGCGCGTGGCGTGCTCAGGAGGGTTTCCAGCGCATTGGCCGGATCATCCATGGCCTGGGCGCTGAGCGGCTGGTTGCTGTTCAGGTATTCCAGAATTCCCAGACTCGGCCCCATGCGCGGCGGGTTTGGGTGGCGCATGGCGTAGTCCCTGGCGCTCGCCAGCACGGTGCGCTGCGCCTGTACGCTGAGCTCAAGCGGCCACGACAAGCTGCCGCCGAAGTTGCCCAAGGGATGCTCCCGAGCCCTGTCGAGCACCGCATCGGCTAGGGCGACGAGGCTGAAGTGGTCAGTGGGTAGGCTCAAGCCATATGTGGTGATGAAGGCTTCAAGCGTGAGAGGGGAATCTCCCGGTGGGGGAAAAGCGGATGCAGGATGCGCTTGCATCGTGCTGGTTTTCAGCGCCGTGCGCACGGCCTGAGGCGTCGCCTGCGGCCCAAGGCTCTTCGCGGTTTCGTTGAGCTGTTGGCCCAGCGTCCTGAGGTTGTGCCGGTCTGCCAACGCGTTCGCCAGGGCACCTCCGGCAGGCGCGGCGCTCGATGGGGCCTGTTGTGCGATGGCTGCGGATTGAACACTGGCCAGCGGCTGCAATGGAGTTGTCTGAGGGTAGAGGGGCGGTGAAATACGCTGAGGGTTGAGGTGCAGTGCAGGAGCGGATGAAAGACTGTTCATATGCGGGTACCTTTTCCAGACATATCAAGAAAAAGCGCCTGTCTTTGGGAGGTTCCCTGTTGCCCAGGCACCCCCGTTGGTTGCGGAAAAGGCCCGCGCAAGTTCCGCCTGTGCTGCTTGCACTGTGTATGCCTTCGTGTCCGTAGCACATGGAAAAGTTACCCGGCCCCACGTAATGCCAGAGGTCACCGCCTCGAACAAGCCAAAGCCTCTCATCGTCTGTAACATAGACGCCCACCGCGCCCTGTCCGGCGCAAGGCCGTAAATACAATCTTCAGATTCAGGAAGTCGTGATGACGCAAAAGCAACGTTTGAAATATTCGATACTGATTGTCTTGGTGGTGCTGGCGACGATGTTTGGCCTGTCTTACCTGCAGAGCATCGGGTCTATCAGTGAAAAAACGTTCCAGACCATCGCCATTGCCGTCGCGGTGGTCGTGGTGGTGCTCAACGGCATCATGCGGCGCAAGGTCAAGCCGTAAGTCAGGCGTTGTTGTCGAGCACCTTGGCAGCCTCTTCGTGGAGGCTGTAGCTTTTGTCCGCATTGAGGGTGATCACGCCCTCGCTGCATAGCCGTTTGAGTACTTCGCGCACGCTGAGAAACGACAATGGAATGCCCAGCGCCAGCAAGTGGCTGTGCACTCCGCGTACCCCGAGGGTGCGCTGGTTGTCGGCGGCGGTGAGCAGGGCGTCGATGACCTTCAGCCTGATCAGGCTGGTGCGCAGACCGAAACATTTGAGCAAATGACGAATACGCTGGTTGCCTTGCTCCGGCGTCTTGCCGAAGGCGGTCGTGCCGCTGCCGAAGTTGGCATCGGCGGCCGAGAGATGTCCTTCCGTGGGCACTTGCGGGTTGTACATGCAGAAAACTCCTTATCAGAGCCTGATCAGGAAAATGATGGCGCTCTTATTCAATAAGACGAACGAGCGAGCGAAATCATGAAGCGCCGAATGTAGAAATTTCGTCGGTATCGGTTTTGTCACAACCTGCGCGCTAAATTCCGCGGGCCGATGTGCGTTCTTACGGTGGGGTGGTCGCCCCGCGTAAAGACGTTCCATTTGACGGCGGAGTCGGTGTGATTATTAACAACAGGTTGTCCAGGGTATGTGCGCTCGGAGTATTGCTGGGCGTCAGCCTGGCCGCATCGGCGCGCGAGCAGGCCACGCAAGCCTCTGCCGAGATCCGGCGCACCGGTTTCGGCGTGCCGCATATCCGGGCCAGTGACGAGCGCGGTCTGGGCTATGGCATCGGATACGCCTATGCCCAGGACAATATGTGCCTGCTGGCTAACGAAGTGGTGACCGTCAACGGCGAGCGCGCTCGTTACTTCGGGCCCGAGCAGGCCACGCTGGAGGAGCGCAATAACCTGGCCAGCGATGTGTTCTTTCATTGGCTGAACACGCCTCAGGCGGTTGCCGCGTTCTGGAAGGCGCAGAGCCCGCAGATCCAGCAACGCATCGAAGGCTACGTGGCCGGCTATAACCGTTATCTGCAAGAGCGGGGCGCGCCGGCCCAGTGCCAAGGGGCGTGGGTCCGACCGCTGGTGGCCGAGGACTTGGTCAAACTGACCCGCAGGCTGCTGGTGGAGGGCGGTATCGGCCAATTCGCCGAAGCCTTGGTGGGCGCAACACCGCCCCAGGCGAGCGCCAGTGTGCAGCCAGACGCCAAGGCTTTCGCACTGGCCGCCGCGCAGCAGCAACGCTTCAGCCTGGATCGCGGCAGCAACGCCGTGGCGGTGGGGCAGGAGCGCTCGTTCAACGGGCGCGGCATGTTGTTGGCCAACCCGCATTTTCCGTGGGTGGGCGGTATGCGTTTTTACGAGATGCACCTGACCATCCCCGGCCAGTTGGATGTCATGGGCGCTGCGTTGCCGGGGTTACCGGTGATCAATATCGGTTTTAACCAACGTGTGGCGTGGACCCACACGGTCGATACGTCCAAGCATTTCACCTTGTACCGCCTGACCCTGGACCCGAACGATGCCACGCGCTATCTGCTCGACGGTAAATCCATCGCGCTGGATAAAACCTCGGTGGCGGTCCAGGTCAAGCAAGCCGATGGCAGTGTCAAAGAAGTGAACCACACGCTGTACAGCTCCCAGTTCGGCCCTGTGGTGCAATGGCCCGGCAAACTCGATTGGGACCGGCGCTATGCGTTCAGCCTGCGCGACGCCAACTTGGGCAACGACCGCGTGCTGCAACAGTGGTACGCCATGAACCAGGCCAGTAGCGTCAAGGCGCTGCAAACCTCGGTGCAGAGCTTGCAAGGCATCCCATGGGTCAACACCCTGGCCGCCGATGACCAGGGCCATAGCCTATACATGAACCTGTCGGTGGTGCCCAACGTCAGCGCGGCCAAATTGGCCCAGTGCAGCGACCCGCGCGCCGGTTTGCAGATGATTGTGCTGGACGGCGCCCGTAGCGCCTGCGCCTGGGATATCGATCCGAAGGCCGCTCAGCCGGGTATATTTGCGGCCGATCAACTGCCGCAGTTGCTACGCAGTGACTACGTGCAGCACTCCAACGACTCGGCCTGGCTGGCCAATCCGCAAGCGCCGTTAAGCGGCTTCTCGCCGGTGATCAGCCAGGACCGCATCGGCCTTGGCCCGCGCGCACGCTTCGCCTTGCAGCGCTTGCACAGCCTCAGCAACCGGCCGATCAACGCCGCTGACTTACGCAATATGGTGATGGACAACGAGGTGTACCTGGCCGGGCAGGTCATGCCGGACTTGCTGGAATTCTGCGCCAACCACCTCGCGACTGACGCGCAGACCCTGCAACCGCTGTGCGACAGCCTTAAAACCTGGGACCGCCACGCCAACCTCGACAGCGGCGTGGGCCTGGTGCACTTCATCAATCTGATGGATCACCTGCAACAAATACCCGATGCCTGGCGCGTCGCCTTCGACCCTAGCCAACCCCTGACCACCCCACGGGGCGTAGCTATCGAGCGTCCAGCGGTTGCTAAGGCTGTGCGCGAAGCGATGCTGGCTTCCGCCGCCGACGTCGCCAAGCGCGGGCTGACGTCCACAAGTACTTGGGGGGATGTTCAAGTCTCCGGCCAAATCCCGATCCACGGCGGCCCTCAAGAACTGGGCATCTACAACGCCATGCAAAGCGTGCCCCGCAGCGACGCTAAACGTGAAGTGATCAGCGGCAGCAGTTACCTGCAGATCGTCACCTTCGACAACCAAGGCCCCCATGCTGAAGGTGTGTTGGCATTCTCCCAATCCAGCAACCCTGCCTCCCCATATTCCAAGGACCAAACCCAAGCGTTTTCCAAGAAAACACTCAGCTCGCTCCCGTTCACCGACGCCCAAATCCAGGCCGACCCACAGTACCGCCAGCAAGTCATCAAGGAGTGAACCCAACCTGCAAGCCCTTGATGCCAATGCGAAATATTTTTGAAATCAAGGGGTTGCAGGCCCCGGCAAATGAGTACATAATGGCGCCCATCGAACGCATCGAAGCTTTAAAAACTTCAATGTATTCAATGAGTTAGAGTAGAGGCAGGCTTTACACAGCCCACTCAAGTTTGCATACGGTGAGTGCCAGCAATCAGGGCATTGATCGTCTTAGGCCGAGTAGCAAAATGGTTATGCAGCGGATTGCAAATCCGCCTACGCCGGTTCGATTCCGACCTCGGCCTCCACTCTTGAAAACCCCGTAGATTAACGTCTACGGGGTTTTTTATTGCCTGCGATTTGGGATCGTTTCCGCAACTCTACCTTTTTCGGGAAGCTTAAGAGGCCGTTATCGGTACGGCTCTCCTTGGTGGAACGTGGGATTGTGCTCGAGACTAAGGGGTCTAAATGCCACTAACGGCCAGAAGCGGCCGGTCGAAGTAGCTACACGCGCTGCTCCGCAATGATCAATGCCCTCGGCTCATGCTGTGCGCCCCCGTCACAGCCTTAAACGTACTTTCTGCGCCTGTTTTCAAATGCCGGTTTTGTCCCTTCCAAGATATTGACCACAGACTGATTGAGGTGGAGCTCCTCAATTGAGCCGGCGTCGTACTTGATGCGATTGCTGCCGTCGCGCTCCATGGTGCACACAATGACTTGCTCGGCATCACAGGCGACTGCCAGGTTTGCGTTGTGAGTGACCATTACCACTTGGCGATGTTGCTTCGCCCTGTTGATTACCCCTACTAGCAGGTTGTAGACAGTCTCGTTGTCTAGGTTCTCCTCGGGCTGGTCAAGAATAATGGGGATACGTTCCCTATCGACCAGCAAATAGAAAATCAGCAACAGCGCACCACGCTGACCTGGAGATAGACGCTCCAACTCTACGCTGCCGAGCATCAGTCCATAGCTCAAATCGAAGTAGCTCAGTCCGTATAGGAAGTCATATAGATCCGCGGGAGTCCGGTCTGATCGAAGGATTGAGGAAAGGGGTACGGGGCGTTGGGTGTTGCCGCGAATGTCAAAGTTCAGGGCCGTATCAGCCTCGGCAAGGAAAGCCCGTAGTCCTTTAGGATCGCTAAGGTCGTATTTTGCTACAAGGCTGAGGGCGTACGCTTTCGATTCCTCTACGCCCACAAATGAACCAGAGCTCTGTTTGATGTAGTCGAACAGCCGGGTGGCGAAAGCATCGAAAGAGAAGCGGACAGAGAACTGTACTCCCAGCGCCTCCCGTATGGCGGGCTCGCCATCGATTAGCGACTGAACAGGAGCGAAAAGTTCGCGCAGTACTGCTGCGCGGCGCTGGAGACCCTCCAAGATGGAAACGGAAACTTCTACTCGTTGTGCCTGAAGTACCTGTAGCTCGGTACGGCGAGCAGCAAAGCTCTTAACTTTGAACCAGAGATTTCTGAAGCTGCCGTCCGTCTCTACGGTACCTACAGCTGAAGCCCATTCTTCGTTCCAGCTTCTCAGCACCGCCAGTTCTTCTTGGTAAGCAAGGAGTGGCCCCTCGAGCTTCTCCTTCTCCATCCGAAGCTCTTTTTCCCTTTCAGCAAGCTGGGCTGTGTGGGACGTTGGGAGGTCGAGATTCAGCAAAGCTTCCTGGTCGACAATTTCACCCGCGGTGGCGGTTGTGAGGTCTTGCAGTGACTTCAGATCAATGGTGAGTTTGATCACCTTTTCAGCGTCAATACCAAGGGGCGCCAATCGGGTTGCCAGCTCTGCGATCGCGGCTTTACTGGTCCTTTCAAAGGACTGAATACGTTCAATGGAATCAGCAATGTCACGCTTTCTCGACCGCAGAGAATCCACGGTGGATCTAGCAGTGCCTTCCTTGTCCTTCAGTTCATCGATAGCGTTCTGGATCTCCGAAATACGCTGTGAGATTTTCTGGGCTTCGGCGTTGTCGGACTGAGGCTCAATCGGTTCTGCCGGCTTGTTATCGTAGAGCGCCCGAAGGGCTAGCAAAGAAAGTTTCAACTCTTCCCGAGCACGCAGTTTGGCTGCAGGATCAACTTGGCTGGTCAGTTCAAGGATGCGTGCATTGAGCGCCGTAAGCGTCGTTTGTTGGCTGCTGGTCTCGCTGCTGATGATATCCGTCCGTAAGCGAATCAGCTCCTCAAGCGTCGCTGCACCTTTTCGTTCTTCCGACGGGATATGCGAGAAAATGACTGTGCGCAGTTCACTCTGCAGAAGACTGTCGTCACCGCGAACGTGATCATTGCAGAGCTCTTCAAAATAGCGCTGCGGTAGGTACTTCACTCGAGCAACTGAGCTACTGAGTCGAGCCTCAGAAAGCGTGCGCCACTCCAACTCCTTTGTGTCCTGCACCCATTCGAGCTGAGCCTCGAACGAACTGGCCTTGTTGTCCTTGGACAGTCTGAATCTCTGGTCTGAGAGGAAGGAAAAGTACCGCCCGTTCGGGGTGTCTCCCAGCATGCCGATTACATCCGCCAATGCACTCTTGCCGCTGCCCTTTCGACCGACAAGTGCCACCAGGTCTTGGTTTAGCGGGAGCTCTGTTGGATCAAACCATGCTCCTGGTTCAGGTGCTCCAGTCTTCTTCCGCACTCGGATGGTTTTCAGGAACAAGTGAGGGTTTCTGTCTACGAAGTCCAGCTTTGGTGGGCGGGAACCGATGTAGGAGCGGTTTCCAGGCTCTCTGCATGCTTGGAGAAGCCCCGCAAATGTCGGACTGGCCTTGATCCAGGTCGATTTACCTGAGGGGAAAACACCGTATTCAGAAATTTTGTGGGCGTCGCTCCCGCGAACCGCGAGCTTTGGATGCTTGATTGCTTCCATGAACTCGTCGAAGAAGCCTTCATTTTCCGCAGTCTTGATGCCGACAAAAGCATCGCGAGTTTTGAGCGAAGAAACCTCGAAAATGGCCTCCATCGCGAGTGCTTCGCGAGGAAAGGAATAGTGCTCACGGAATCTAATTTTCGTGACGCCATCGCTCGTATCAAACGGTACGAACAAAACTGCGTCACGCTCGCCAAGGATCCTCAGAGCTTCGCCAACAGAATCGGGGAGCACCTCAGCGGTTTTAGAGGCGGCCTCAAGGGCAACAGCCTCCGAGTTAATAATCCCCTCCTTTTTCATCCCCAGCTTTTCGATGCGCTCAGCGGAGATGTGGTTTCGAGCCCACTCAATGAGATATCCATCTGTCAGGGGCTTCCCGCTGATCGAAAGCTTTAGCTGGGTCTTGAAAGCGTCGAGTTTGTCATCGCTCAAATCGGGATTGAGTACAGCATGCATGTTCAGGCGGAAGTCCCCTGGCGACACCATACGAAGCTCAATGCCAGGGAAAATCGTTGCGTTGCACTTCACTGCATCAGGTCGCTTGAGATATGCACGTAAGGCCTTAACGCCATCAAAGGTCCAATAGTCCATGACCGCGACGGCTACGCAACCACTCGCATTGATTCCTTCGACCACCTCTTTGAGCAGGTTTTGGCGTTCCTCATCGGACGTTATGTCTCTTAACCGTTTTCCGCCTCTCCACTCATACGACGCTGGCGTATGAATGTGGAGATCCCATTTCCCCCATGTCGCACCACGGTTCATTGCTGTTTCCCCCCATCAGATATTGAAGACTGCGAATGGCGGCTTGGGGCCAAACGCATAAACAAAACGCTGCACTCATTTGGAGTCAGTGCCCCCCGGTGCTCATAAGAATATGACTTGGCAGAGTTGGGGCTCCGCATGACCAAGCTAGCATCTGAATCAGAAGCATGCCGCCCGATAGTTTGAGCGGCCTGAGGAGCGCTAAATAAATCTGCTCCCTTTTCGTTGGGTTGCGAAGCGAACCCAAAAGAAAGAATGCGGTGAGTCAGGCACTCTTCGACTGCTGGTTTTGGGGCTGCTTCGCAACCCAACGCGGGACAAGCCCGCTCGCCACAGGTTACTTGGTGCCTGTTCTACCTAAATACCTTGAAAGGGCTGCATCTACCTCGCAGCCAAAAGGCTAGGACAAATCAGCGACAGAGCTGACGCTACCGTCTCGTTCTGCGATGCTCAACACCGCCGGTAGCTGCTGCTCCACAGATACATAGGCGGTCTTATCAAGAAGTTCATCCAAGTCGAAAACGGCCATTTCGACATAGCGTGCTATGCACATCCGCTCATAGGAAACGCTGCGAATACCGTCCAGTACCAGCCAGTTCAAGAACAGTGCGCCCATACCCAGCACCACGATCACCGAGCCCTTGCCCCATGTGAACAAAGGCGTGGCTTTAATAATTTCCGTGCATAACGCGATCATCAGGGCGATCAGAGAGGCGAAACTTAGGTTCTGGGATAAAGCAGGTCTGGCGGGTTTTCCGGTCAGGCCCGCATAAGCTGACAACTCGCGTAGTTTCTCTACCGTGTAGCCCTCCTTGCGCAATCCCTCCAGAAAGAAGGCATAACAAAGGGTGTTTTCCCGTTCCAGGCTCGGCTGGTGGTCAATCGCGTGATCTGCAAACTGCTGCGGGTAAACCATGCGCAATGCTTTAAGACGCGTGACATAGAGCAGAAGAGCCCAAGGAGCCAGTGCCATGTAGGTGTAAGGAATCAGCGTAGGGTTCTTGATACCGAACATTGCGAACACAAAAAGCAATGCGGTTGACCCTACAGCTGACCACATCGGCCATAACTTGCGAGCATTGTGGAGTTTGAATATGTATTTATTGGGTTGTTTACGACTGATTTTATAAAGGGCCTCGAGTTGAGCCCATTCCTTGAGTTTCATGATCCATCCTTATTTTTAAAGTCGTGATAACCGAGCGGTACAACGTTGCCCGCAATTGCCACTGCTGACAACCCGCAGCCAAAAAAGACCCTGAATTCATAGAATAAGCGCAACGCTTGAAACGAGAGGCAGAGAGCCAGCCACCGGTAGAATCCAGGCTCTCACACCGAAGGATTCAAGCGCAGATGACTACGCATTACCGGCAGCTGACTCAG